>NZ_CAMLIX010000247.1 GCF_946479975.1 uncultured Flavobacterium sp. | reverse complement strand
TTGCTAATCAAAAAGACAATATTAAACATTTTTTATGTTAAAAGCTAAAGCATCATGTCATTCAAAATTCAGTTTAAAATAAATCTAAATGACAAATTCTATCGATTATTAGGAATCAATCGTTTTCGGCAAAGTTCTGATTCCTTTAAATTGTACTACAGCAATTTCTAAAATAATTAATTAATTTTGCAGCACTAAAGAATAGTTTCCTGTTCTTTCATTTTATAATAAAATAAAGCAATAGAATATGTGGACTATTTGTCTCGAATGCCAAGGACGCGGTAAAAAAAGCCGAAGACTCAGCAAAAAAGTACGACTTGATTTTCAAATTGCGATGGATCGTTTTGAAAAGGCAGATAAACAAGGAATTCCTCCCATTCTTCCTAAAGCTTCATTATATACTTGTACAAACTGCAACGGATCTGGTTTAACAGCTTCAGAAAGTTTCCCGAAAGCAGATCATGAAAATTTCCCGCACGTAGCAATTATTGGCGCAGGCATTGGCGGTGTTGCGCTTGCCGTAGCTTGTTTGCATCGCGGTATTCCGTGTACTATTTACGAGCGCGACACCAATTTTGATGCTCGTTCTCAAGGTTACGGACTTACTTTGCAGCAAGCCAGTAAAGCCATGGAAGGATTCGGAATCACTTCACTTGAAAATGGAGTTGTATCTACCAAACATATTGTGCACACTACAGACGGAAAAGTAATAGGCGAATGGGGCGTTAGAAAATGGTTAGAAAATGACTTGAAAGCTTCGCCAAAGCGCACCAATATTCACATTGCACGACAATTGCTGCGTTTAGCATTATTGCAGCAACTAGAAGGAAACGACACTGTACAATGGGGACATCAATTATTAGATTATAAACAAACTAACAATAAAGACATTGAATTGGCTTTTGAAGTCAATGGAGAAAAAAAACATGCAAGAGCAGACATTTTGGTTGGAGCCGACGGCATTCGAAGTGCTGTTCGTAAATTTATAATTGGCGAAGAAAAAACACCTTTACGTTATTTAGGATGCATCGTTATATTAGGAATTTGTCCTTTGAGTGCTTTAGAAAATGTAAATAGCCCGCTGCTGGATGGTGCAACGGTTTTTCAGACAGCAAATGGAAACGAACGAATTTACATGATGCCTTATACTTCAGATTCGATTATGTGGCAGTTAAGTTTTCCAATGTCCGAAGAAGAAGCAAAAGAACTCAGTTCTAAAGGAACAAAAGCACTTAAAGAAGAAGCCTGCCGAAGAACACAATGGCACGATCCGATTCCGCACATAATGGCGGCTACTCAAGAAGCTCAAATTTCAGGTTATCCTGTTTATGACCGCGAATTAATTCACAAAGAACTGCTTGAAAATACCGGTTCTGTTACGCTGATTGGAGATGCCGCGCACCCGATGAGTCCGTTTAAAGGGCAAGGAGCCAATCAGGCTTTACTGGATGCGCTTTCGCTGGCGCGTGAAATTGCAAAAGGTTGCAAATCATTAAAATATTGGAAAGAACAAGGCGTAAGAGAAAGTGCTCTCTCAAAATTTGAATCTGAAATGATACAGAGAAGTGCCTCTAAAGTCAAAGATTCTGCCGCTGCTGCCGAATTTCTACATTCAGAAATAGCTCTTTACGAAGGCGACGAACCAAGAGGAAGATGTTTATTGAGAAAAGAGGAATAGTTGATTGTTTATGGTTTATGGTTTATGGTTAGTTGTAATTGATATTGAATTTTCCCTAAAACAAAAAAACTCCAAAATCGATGATTTTGGAGTTTTTTTATTTTATAATAATCTATTACAAGTCGTTGAATTCGTGTAAAGATTTTAATGTGTTTTCGTAAAATAAGATTGCTGCGATAAGATTTCCTTTATCAGAATATGGCATCATTTTTCTTTGAAATTCTACTGTAGTATCTAAGAAAGTTGTAGTACCAACTGCTTGGTTATCTAAAATCTTTTTGTGGTCGCCATCGTCTGGAATACCTAAGTCAGACATAGTAACACCTGGTTTAGTAACCAAAGCGATATAAGGAAGAGTTTTTACTAATACTTTAATACGCTCAATGTACAATTCTAAAAGCTCACCTTTCTGCATACCACTTAATTCTTTTTGATCGTGATATTTACGGATTAACGCTGTTGTACTGATAATACTTCTTGGGGCATTTTTTGCTTGAGCTGAAACAGCTTGACCTGCCAATAAGAAAAGGAAACATAGTAAAATTATCTTTTTCATGTCTTAAATTTGATTTGGGTGTTGTTCGACGACAAAAATATGTATTTTAACTTAATTTCCAAGTTTATTGATTTATTTTTTTTAGGAAACGTTAACAATTCGAAATATTACAAGAATTTACAGCTAAAATATTCATTTCTTTAAGAGTTTTCTATTACAAATTGTATCCAGCTTTTTCTAAATACTAAGATGACTGATTACGATTTAATAATTCTAAATCGGCCTGGATATTTGATCCAGATACTTTTTTTGTTTCCGTAGTAATCCATAAATTCTTCGCACACAAAAACCGCGTGCGCCTTTGACCACGCGACTACACCGCAAAATTCGCTTCCAGATTCTCTCTTTAGTTTTTGAACTTGTTTGCCTACAGAAAAGCCTAAATATTTATAAATTGTCGGCGTGTAGACAGTACCATCTTCTAGATCTTCTAATGCTTTATCAAAAGTAGATTCTCTGTCGATAATTTGTTTGTATTTTGCCATAACTGCATAAGTAAGAACAGCATAATCGGTAATTTTTTCGGTGTCGCAATTGTCTTTTATGTATACAAAACCCGCAGAAATTTTGGCTCTGTTTAATTCTGCCTCATTTAGATCAAATGAATCGTTATTTTTTAATGTGATTTTGAAGAGTTTTTCATTTACAGTATCCGTCACAAAAAGATTGTCTAAGCCGTAAACATTTAAAGAAGCTTTTATGAAAGCAATCGATGAACAATTGGTGCGTTCTCCTTGTTTGAAACTTTCAAATATTTTATCTGAACTTAATTGGGAATAAGAACTAGAACAAACAAATATTAAAAGTAAAAATAGCGAAGTAACAGATTTCATTGATTTTAATTTTTAATTCTTTCCCAAAATATTTTTGAGAATTCAACTTTACAAATCTATAAAAATCAACTCATAATTTTTTTACTTATTTGCTTTTTACTTTTAAAAGGAAAGTTTTGATTGATTTTTTTTCGAAACTTCGAAGATTATATCTCCTCAATATCACCTGATAATTAAGTGTTTAAAATTAAATGTCAGCTTCAAAAATTATATAAAATCGGCTTCAAGCCAAAAATAACAAACCAAAATCATTGGCTAAAAAACTTATTAAAATTTAGGTTTTATGGTTTGATTTGAAAGTTTATAGGAGTTTTCATGACGAATAATTTTTAACACATAGAGACATAGATTTTTTTCTTTCTTTAAAAGATGATGGAAAGAAACTAGTTTCTAACACATAGCTTTTGAACATAATCCTGTGTTTGCACTTTAGGAATGCTTGATTCATTGTTACGCTATATTTTTATTAATAGGAATTACTAGTGTGATCTTTCCTTCTTCAGGATGACAAGATTGTGAACGCCTCTAAACGTCCATTAAACTATGTTTCTATATGTTAAAATTAAATTTATCTTTTTACAAATCCAGTATCACTTAGCGTTTTCATAAAAGCAATTAGATTTACTTTTTCTTGTTCGCTAAGCGGAATTCTTTTTCCATTTTCTTTAAAAATCGGATCCAAATTTTCAGCATTCAAAACGCCATTATCAAAATAATCTAAAACCGCTCTTAAAGTTGAAAATTGTCCAAAACTTCCATAGGGTGCTGTATACTCCACATTTCGCAGAGACGGAACTCTAAAACTCATAAAATCGGCTGGAATTCCGGTAACTCTTCCTCTACCCGCTTCATTTGTATCTGTATTTTGAGGAAAACCAATATTTCTAAAACTCTGATCAGTAAATAATTCTGTTGCATGACAGCTGGCGCATTTCTGTTGAAAGGTTTGAAATCCCTGCAATTCACTTTCGGTAAAAGCAATTTCTTTTCGTTTTACTTGATCGTATTTGCTGTTGGCAGAAATTAAGGTGTATTCAAATTGAGCAATACTTTTAAAAATTTTTTCGGGTGTAATATTTTCGTCACCAAAAGTTTTTCTGAACAAATCTTTGTAAACCGCATCATCTTTAATTTTATTGATTACATCCAAAATAGAAGAATCCATTTCTTCATGCGTTATAATCGGTACCAAAGGCTGATTTTCTAATTGCAGTTTACTTCCATCCCAATTATAGAACTTCATAAAAGCCAAATTTTGAATCGATGGTGTATTTCTAAGTCCAATTCTGCCTTCAATTCCAACTCCCTGTGGCTTTTGATCTGTAAACGCATTATCCTGAATATGACAGCTGGAACACGAAATAGTGTTGTCGGCGCTGAATCTTTTATCAGAAAAAAGCTTTTCGCCCAATTCTACACCATATTTAGTGGGTTTGTTTTGGTTTACAAAAGCATTTAATTCTGGAAAATCAGACGGAATATTTAAAGCAATTTCAGGATTATCGATCGCAATCATTTCTGAATCTTCATTGCTGCAAGATGAAAAAGTCAATACAATCGATAGGAAAACAATTATTTTTTTCATTTTAAATGAATTAAAAACAGAACCGCTTGAATTCTACAATCACAAACGGTTCTGAAATATGAATTTAGTTTTCTACACTAGAAACCGAAAACATTCCCGAAATATCACTCGTTCCGTTTCCGCCTAAATTATCAACAAATTTTACCATTTGCGCTGCTGTATGAACGTTTGGCGTCGCATTGTCGTTATTTCCTGTTCCTGTAGTAAGTGTAATCGTATTGATTTTACCACTTAATAATTTATCAAAATCTGCTGTGATTTTGATTTTTGGTGCTTTACTTCCTACCATCGCATTTGTAGTTAGATTTAAAGTTACATCACGATAAGCATTTACACCTTGCTTGTAAGCACCTGCAGTTCCTTCAACAGTACTTCCCGTATGAATTGACATTGCTTTATTATCCGTATCATAAAAACCTTCTACCTTTGTAAAACGGTAACCACTTCCCCATTCCCACATCATTGCAGTGTCATTTGCTCCCGCTGCAGCGTAAAAATTAGGAAATCTAACTTGGTCTAAAGTATTTTGCTCTGGTTTGATTCCTAATCCAAATTTGATTTGTTTGTAAGTTGCAGATGGCACATTACTTAAAACATAACTCAAAGACGCCGTTTTGGATTGATCGATTACAGTTGCGCCTTTATCTAAATCATTTACATTATAAGGAACTTCATCGCCATTGTCTTTGATAAGACGAATATTGCTGATTACATATTTCAATTCAGAAAAATGATGAACTTGTCCAGATGCAGAAGTATTTGTTGTAGCAGTTGTTGAAGCTACGTTTCCTAAAACAATCGTATTGTTTTTGAACGTATTATTAAATTCCAAAGTCAAATTGTTTGATGCTGGATTTTCGTCATCGCTTGAACATGATACGAATGCCAAAGAGGCTAATGATAGTAAAAAGTATTTTTTTAAATTTTGCATTTTTATAATTTTTGTATTTCTATTTTATTATTTGATTTCTGAATATTTTTAACACATAGAAACATAGTTTTTATAGGTTTATAAAAGGCGTCTCACTTGCATTAACAAACATAGAACTGTGTTTTAGAAATAATTTCTTTCTACATTCTCAATTACTATTTGAAAAGAATCTATGTCTCTATGTGTTAAAATATTAAACGGTTAGTAAAAAAATAAAATAGGCGGCGGTACAAAAATTTCTAAATAAGGTTCAAAATGAGTTAATTCTTTATAAATCAAAACTTTATTATTGATCACTTTTACAATGTGAATTGGAAACTCAAAATCCTGATTTGGCAGTATATCAATCTTTTTAAAAATACTACTTTGTTCCAAATCGTTTTTTTCTGACTTTTCGAGTTCTTTCTTTAAATGACATTTTCCATGACATTGCAGTTCTGGCTTGGCTTTATTGACACAAAATTCTTGTTCAATATTTTGCTGATTGAGTTTAAAGTGCACAATAATAAGCACCTGCTGGAAAGAAACCAGCAGAAATAATATTGTCATTGTGATACTAAAAACTTTTCTCATTTGTTTTAGAAATTGAATTTTAAAGAAGTGAAAATGTTACGTCCCATTCTTGGAATATTTCCCCAGTCGGCATAGGTGCTGTAATATTCATTTAATAAATTTTCTGCTCCAACCTGAACCATCGTTTTTACCTTATTGATTTTAAAAGAATAATCGGCTGAAATATTCCAGATGGTGTACGCTCCAGTTAAATCTTCTCCATATTCTGGACTATAATTAATCTGTTCGAAATCACCATTAACAGAAGTCTGGATTCCGAAATTTTTATGCATAAAATGAAGCGAAGTCTGATAACTCAACGGACGAATAAATGGCAGATTTCCTCCATTATTATCCATTCCGCGGGCGTAAGTCAACGTTCCTTTCCAATGTAAATGTTCCAGAATATCGTAACTCGCATTCATTGACATATTTAAAAGCGTTGCATAATCTAATGAGGTATAACCTTTTACACCAACAGATTGATAATTCATCGGACTTCCCATACTCAAAATTCTACCAATAATATAGTTCTGAATGTAGAAGTAATTGATTTTTCCTTGAATGCTTAATTTTTCGTTTTTAAAACCTGCGCTGGCATTTCCTTCATACGAAATTTCATTTTTCAGATTAGGATTTCCAATGTAATCGTAACGGTCAAAACTATTGTAGATATAATATCCGTAACCTTCAGAAACAGAAGGCGCTCTGTGACCATAACCCGCTCCAACAGAAAAATCAAATTGATCTATATTCAATTGATAACCCGCATGAAGATTCGCAGCCCGCTTTCAACTCCA
>NZ_CAMLIX010000246.1 GCF_946479975.1 uncultured Flavobacterium sp. | reverse complement strand
ATGATTATGCTACAGAAGATTTTATGATGTGGTATGTAGCTGAGCAAAGAGAAGAGGAGAAAAATGCAAGAAGAGCTTTAGAGCTTTTTGAGTTAATCAACGAAAATGAAGCTACAGGTAAATTTGAATTAGACGTTCAAATATCTAAAATCGGATAAAATACACGATTTATAAAATTTAAAAAGCCCTTAATAATTGATATTATTAAGGGCTTAATTATTTTTATGAATTCATCAAAGTTTCAATTTCTTCGACTTCAACAGGAATATTGCGCATCAAGTTAAAAGGTTCTCCTTTTTCTTGAATCACAACGTTATCTTCTAAACGAATTCCGAATTTTTCTGCCGGAATGTAGATTCCTGGTTCAACCGTGAAAACCATATTAGCTTTCATTGGTTCATGCAGTAAACCGTAATCGTGCGTGTCCAATCCCATGTGGTGAGACGTTCCGTGCATGAAATATTTTTTGTAAGCCGGCCATTCTGGATTTTCGTTCTGAACATCAGATTTGTCTAATAAACCTAAACCAAGCAATTCAGAAGTCATGATTTTACCCACTTCAACATGATATTGTTTCCAAAGCGTTCCTGGAGTAAGCATTTTTGTAGCTTCGTTTTTAACTCTTAAAACTGCATTGTAAACCGCTTTCTGACGATCTGTAAATCGACCGGAAACTGGAATTGTTCTGGTCATGTCACTTGAATAATTTGCATATTCGGCAGCAACGTCCAATAAAATCAAATCTCCAGCTTTACATTGCTGATTGTTTTCGATATAATGTAAAACATTTGCATTGTTTCCAGAAGCAATAATTGGCGTATAAGCAAAACCTTTAGAACGGTTACGAATGAATTCATGAGCTAGTTCCGCTTCAATTTCATATTCGGTAACATTTGGTTTTACGAATCCTAATAATCTGCGGAAACCTTTTTCTGTAATATCACAAGCGTGCTGAATCAAATCGATTTCTTCGCTTTCTTTTACAGAACGTAATCTTTGCAAAATCGGATTGCTTTTTGCAACATTGTGAGCTGGGTAACGCTCTTTCCACCATTTTATAAAACGAGCCTCGCGAGTTTCTGTTTCTACAGATGCGCGATAATGTTCGTTTGTGTTGATGTACATTGTATCTGCATACGTCATCATTTCGTTCAAAACTTTATGAAAATCCTGTAACCAATAAACAGTTCTAATTCCAGAAACCTGAAAAGCACGTTCTTTAGTCAGTTTTTCACCTTCCCAAACTGCGATATGATCGTTAGTTTCTCTCAAAAAAAGAATTTCTCTCTGATTTTCATACGGTGCATCTGGAAACAAAAGCAAAACGCTTTCTTCCTGATCAACACCACTCAGATAAAAAATATCTCTGTGTTGAGCAAAAGGCAAAGTACTGTCGGCACTAACTGGGTAAATGTCATTTGAATTGAACACGGCAACCGAATTCGGTTTCATTTCTGCCATGAATTTTCTGCGGTTTTTTACAAAAAGAGCGCTGTTTATTTGATGATATTTCATAATTATTTCGTTTTTGAACTTCGAATTTCAAAATTACATATTTTCAGCAATTAACGTAAAATTGCTTTATTAAAGTTTTCTTATTTGTTTATTTTTTGTGACGAAGGCTCGAAGGCGGAAAGTTTTTTTTACGCAAAGAACGCAAAGGTTTTTCGCAAAGAGCGCAATGATTATTTTTTGCTCGCAAAAGTCAGAGAACTGAAAATTTTGAGTTTTTGTTTTTGTCTTCCTGAGCGAAGTCGAAGGATCAGCGCAAAGTGATGTTCCAAAAAAGAATCTCGCAAAGACGCAAAGTTTTTTACCTCAATCTTGTCATCTCGACAAAGGAGAGATCTTCACAAGTAACTCTGCAAAGATTGGTAATTCGGTTTTCGTAGATTTCGCCGTTTTTTTTAACTTAGAATCTTAGTAACTTAGAACCTCAGAATCTTAATATGGGCGTGTCCCTCTGGGTCGGGCTTTCGGCTATATCTTTTATTCCGCTATCGCTTCATAAAAGGATACCGCCTCTATCCCTCACGCTTACGGTTTCATAAGAAATTTTATATTACTAAGTAATACCTAATGATGTTTTCCATATTTTTAAGTTTAATTGTAAAACCAATTTTAGTCAATGAAACATCTTTTTATGTAATTGTATTTTTAGTGTTTTCTGCTATTTCATTGGCTTAGAATAAAAAACAAAATAAGACAATTACATCAGAATTTATTATAAGTTAGCTGTAAAATGGAGACGGAATTAAATTTCAACATCAGAAAAATCCAAAACCAAGATCTAAATTTCGTTTACGAATCAATTTGTAAACTGGAAAATGAAGTTTTTGATTTTCAAATTTTCAGAGAAATATTCAATTCAAATATTTCAAATCCAAACAATATTTATCTGATTGCAGAAGATGAAAACGAAAGTTTAGGTTTTATTAGTTTTCATACTCAAAATTTACTGCATCACTGCGGATTAGTTGGTGAAATTCAAGAATTTTTTATCGATAAAAATCATCGAGGAAAAGGCGTTGGAAGAAAATTAGTTGAGGAAATTCTAAAATATGCTGAAGAAAATAATGTAAAAAGTATAGAAGTAACAACAAACAAAAAACGAGTTGAAAACGTTATGATTTATGAGAATCTGGGTTTTATTTTGAGTCATAATAAGTTTACGATTTCTAGAGAATAAAAATGAATAAACTAAATCCATCCATAAAACATCATCTAGTAATCGCAAGTTTCATAAGCTTATGGCTATTTATTTTCGCTTTTATTATAAAACCTTTTGACGATGGAACAATAGACTTTAAATCTTGGCTTTTAATAAGTATTGGTTTTAGCGTATTGGCTTTTATTTGTTATTGCATTCTGGCTTTTCTTCAAAAAATGATTTTCGATAAAATCCAAAAATGGAATATAAAACTAGAGCTAATTAGTCTTTTCTTTTTTTATTTCATTTATTTAATTGGAATTTACGCTTACTACAAAAGTCCAATTTTAAACGGAGGTTATACTTTTGGACAATTTTTTAATATCATCTTCCTCAAAGTTGCTTTGATTTTGACGCCTGTTCTTATTCTAGCGCGAACTTATTTAATAAAACTGATTCCTGTAAAAGAAGATATTCTTGTAATTAAAGGCGAAAACAGATTAGATGTTTTAAAAATCAACAAAGCCGATTTGGTTTGCATTTCGAATGCGCAAAATTACGTTGAGATTTTTTATTTAGAAAATGATAAACTCAGATCAAAATTGATTCGTTCTTCACTAAAAAAAGTTCAGGACGATTTTGATTTTCTAATGCAAATTCATCGTTCCCATTTAATCAATCCGATGCATTTTAAATCTTGGAGAAACCCAAATACGATTATTTTGACTCAAATTGAACTTCCGGTTTCTAAAAATTATAAAGAAGTTTTATTGGCTTTATAAATTTCGTACCTAAAACAATACATTTTGTACCAAAGTCAATAAAATAATGCTTTCAGCAATCTTTTTCATTTTAGTTTTGCTTCATCAATTTTAAATAAATTATGAAAACCAAACATTTTTGTCTGATCGGATTATCATTTTTTCTCACCAGTTACTTATTTTTTTCCAATCTTTTGCCAAGTTTTAGTGAGTCGATAGATTTTGCACATTGGTTTAATTTGATTGGAGCTTGTTTTTTAGTCTCGTTTAATGATGTCTTTCCCAAAGCAAAAATTAATAAAATTGCTTCTGTATTGACAACTTTAGGAGTTATTGCGCATATTGGTCTTTGCACAATTGACTTTATAATGTCAAGTTACGGAAATAATGAAATCGCGAAAGAAGCATTAAGTAATCAAATTACTATTTCGCCATTTATTTTTTATCCTTTTATTGCTGTTGGTCCGTCTTTGCTTTTTCTTGGTTTGGCATTGCATGCATTTATTTTTATAAAAACAGAAACGGTAAAATCTTTATTGGTAATTATTGGTTCAATTGCGGTTGGAGTTTCTTTTTTTGCCTTGAAAAATGGAATTTTAATGCTGTTGAGTTGTTTTATTTTTACTTTAGGATTGGGATTGTTGATTTTTAGTAAAGAAAGAAGTGCTGAATGATGGTGAAAATTTTTCTCTAACTGTAATATGAATGTTTTATTTTCAAAACTTTGCAGATTCAGAGCATAGCCCAAGGTTTCAACCTTGGGGACGCAATCATAATCACATCGCATGTCTCCCAAGGTTGAAACCTTGGGTTATGTTTGATATTGTATGTGAAATCTTAAGCCTAAATATTGTATATTTAAAAACTGAAAAAACAGATTTGAAAAACCATTTAAAATACCTGATTTCCCTTTTGTGGCTGTGGTCGTAATGGCAGGCGATGGTGTTTTGTATGCTCAATCTAATTCTCCAGAATATTATCAATCTTCTTTTGTTGTTTCAAGAAAAGAAATAGATCTTAAGAATCTTCGGGTTTATGTTTTTAATAAAGCAAAATCTGGGAAAATCTCTTTTCCAATACTTTCGATTTATTTTAGACTAAAAGATGTTTTGAGTCTTAAAACTCAAATAGTTTTTCAATTACATAAAAATCTTCATCAAAATATTATTTCATTTATAAAGCAATCCGTTTTTGTAAACGAAGTAATTACTTTAAGCAACTTCAAGAAAAGTTTATACACGGCTTATGAAAATGTTTTTCTACGCCATTATGCTATTTTATGGCATAAGATGATTCATAATGTCTAATCATTTATCATTTTTAAAATGTATAAACAAACTCATAAAAAAGGTTTAGAGCAATCTAAGCCACGACTTCATTGGTTAAAAAAAAAAAATTGTATTAATAATTACCGCCTTCATGCTCGGAATGGCAAACGGAATGCAGGTTGAAGATACCAGAATTAAAGGCAATCAAAATTATACTGAGCAACATAAAAAGGATTGATTTTTCCTTAACCGCAAAGCACGCAAGGATTTTTTATGTAGTGTTTTATAAAACGCAAAGTTCGCAAAGCTTTGTAATAAAAAACTTTGCGAACCTTGCGTAAATCTTTGCGCTCTTGGCGGTTAAATTTTAATTATTTAATCAAGCCATTTATAATAACGAGCTCCAACTAAAACAGGAATTTCTTTTTCAATTCGATCTAAAACCCATTCGTTTTTCGGAGTTCTTATGCTTGTTTTTTGTTCTTTTTTATGAAGACTTTCGTAAGTGTTGAAGTCAATTTCTACACTTTCTGCTAAATTTTCAAAAAGCTTCACATTTGCCAAAGCCGATTGCCATTCGGGCTGAATAGTTCCTTCGAAAACTTTCGATTTTGATCCACTTCCGTAAGCTAAGAAACCAAATTTAGTTCCCGAAACTTCTTTTTTTGTATCGTAAAAGTGAGCCAAAGTCGATAATAATCCCATGAAAATAGAACCTGTATAAAGGTTTCCAATTAAAGAAGAAGCCAATTCAGCAGGTTGTAATTTCTCGGTTACAAATGTTTTATAGTCATCAGATTTTGAAACTTCTTTAATTTTTGTCTGATAATCTGCAGGCGCGATATCGTCAGCAATAATTTTTTCAGCACTGTCTAAAGCGTAAATTTCAGAAAGCATTCTGCGTCCTTGAAAAGAATATGGCAAGTGCATAATGATGCTTGTCCAAGTATTGTATAAAGTCTCGGTTGTATTTTTTAATTTTTTGAATGAAAAGTAAGCATTTCGCGTACGATCCATATAACATTGGTTTGAATATTGGCCATCAAAAACCGGCTGGTCTTTATGAATTTCGATTTCAGCTTCTAAATTGTCAAACCAAGAATCGTTGTTTGCATTTTTTGTGATTTCTTCTTTAGAAATAGTTCTGTAAGGTTTGAAGAAGTCGAAAACACCTTTTGTGCTCGTTGCCCAATTGTCATCAAAAGCAATGATTTTTGGGTTTGCCGTAATCAACATCGCAACAGCTCCAGCTCCTTGCGTATATTCTCCGCCAGAATTTAAATCGTATTTGGCAAAATCACTCGTTACAACAATTGCTTTTTTCGTCGGATTCAGTTTTACAAAATCCAAACAGTTTTGCATCGCGTCAACACCGCCAATACAAGCAAAAGTAAAATCGACAACATCACATTCGGCTAGAGAATCTTCGCCAAATTTTTGTTCCATTAAACTAATTAAATAAGATGCAATTGGTTTAGAACTGTCAATTGCGCTTTCGGTACCAACATAAATTCGGCTTATTTCGTTTAGGTTGATTTTATTATCAAGGATAAGTTTAGTCAAAGCATTTGCTCCAAAAACTACAGTATCTTGATGAACATCTGGAAAAGTCATTTTTAATAATCCAAGACCTTTTTCTAGTTTTTCTGGTTCTATATTTCTGGCAGTCGCCAAAGTTTTTATGGGTAAATGTATGTTTGCTACATCAAAAGAAATAGCATCAATTCCTGTTTTCATTCTTAATTTTTTGAGCCGATAAAGGTAAAACTATGTTATGGACTGGCAATTTTTTGCCTAAATAAAATTTTAACACAGCTCACTTTTAAGGAAAACAAATTAAAACTTTGCATAAAATAACAATATGATAAATTTTTGATGATACTAAAACTTCAGAAAGTGCTTAGAAATAGCTCTAAAGCAATTTTCTGAAATTTTTTATACTAAATTATTTATAATTAAAATCAAACTTATAAGTAAAAATACTTAGGAGTTGGCTATTTTAAAATCATTATAAATAACAGCGAAATGGTTGTAGTTCTTTTGTAATTGAGTTATTTTTGTCTAATTTTTTAATACAAACTACTTAAACACTTATGGCACAATCTGCACAGTTGAATGCTTCCATCTTAAAGAAAGTAGCAATGGCTCTTTCGGGAATATTCTTAATCACGTTTTTAGCGCTGCATGTTTCCTTAAATTTTATTTCTATTATTAGTGAAGATGTTTTTAACGAAGCTTCTCACTTTATGGGATACAATCCGCTGATTCAGT
>NZ_CAMLIX010000245.1 GCF_946479975.1 uncultured Flavobacterium sp. | reverse complement strand
GTGACCCCGGAGGGGTTCGAACCCCCAACCCTCAGAGCCGAAATCTGATATTCTATCCAGTTGAACTACGAGGTCAATTTATTTATGATCGTAGATTGCAGATTTTAGATTGCTCATTGAAATCTAAAATCTACACACTAAAATCTAAAATTACTTATGATAATAATTTCTTCACTATTGTAGAAATGGTTTTTCCTTCGGCAGTTCCGCCTAATTGAGCAGATGCTAATCCCATTACTTTACCCATTGACGCAATTCCAGAAGCACCTGTTTCAGCAATAATTTTTGCAATGACAGCCTCTACTTCTGCTTCGCTTAATTGAGCTGGTAAAAACTTCTCGATTACTGCAACTTGAGCCAATTCTGGTTCAGCTAAGTCTGGACGGTTTTGCTCTGTAAAGATTCTTGCGCTTTCTTTACGAGTTTTCACCAATCGCTGTAATAATTTAATTTCTTCGTCTTCAGATAAATCTTCTTTAGAACCTGATGCTGTCGAAGCCAATAACAATTCAGATTTAATTGCTCTCAATGATTCTAAAGCTACAGTATCTTTTGCTTTCATGGCAGTTTTAATTTCTTCCATGATTTGTGTTTGTAAACTCATTTTTATGTTATTTAAAATAAGCCAATGCCTATTAATTGATATATTAATTTGATCCTTCTACCGAAACTTCGGGACGCTCAGGATGATAATATTACTTTTAAAGTAATATATTAAAAGTCAAATTTTGAAATTCTGTGCGAAGATAAAAAAAATAACCCGAAAATTAAATCCAATTTTCGGGTTACCAAATATTATGATTCTAAAACTAATCTACGTTATCGTGCAAAAATGAATTGTTTGAACGTAATTGCAAATCGTTATTACTATCTGTTCCAACAGAGATTCTAGAATTTGTATTGTTAGATTGTGAATTAGACAAATCTATTCCTAATCTTTTGTAAGCTGGCTCTTTTTCCAACTCATCAATTCTAGAAACATTGTTATGGAATTTATAGTTAAATTCTTTTAGTTTCTTTCTTCTTTCTTCAGCTCTTAAACGAAGTGTTTCTTCAATTGTTAATTCTAATGGAGAAACTTCAGAAGTTGTAGAGAAATCAGGCTGACTAGCAAAGTCAACTCTTGGTTTCAAAGTAATGTTTAATTCTTCTGGAACAACATCTTCAACCACTTTTTCAACTGGTTTAGAAGTCATCAAATCGTTTTCAACTTCCATATATTCTTCTAGAGAATATTTGATGATTCCGTTTTCAGCAACTTCAGTCACCGGTACAAATTGTACTGGATCATTTACTTTTATTTCACGAGTTTCATTTGTCAATTCAAACAAAATTCTGTTATCCTCAACAACTGGTTCTCTCTTTACAGGCTCTTGTTTAAACAAAGGAAGATCAAAAGAAAAAGCAGTTTGTTCTTCTTTCTCAAATACTCTTTGTTGTTGTACTGGTTGGTGCATTTGTTGCATTTGCTGTACAACTGGTGCTTCAGGCGCAGAAATTGTAAAATCAATATCTGTAATTGGCGAAACAATTTCGAAAGTTACATCCAGATTTTTGATAAATTCAGACATAACCACCAATTCTTCCTGATTGATTGCTGGAGCAACAGCTTGCACAGGAGTTGGAGTAAATGTTTCATCATCATCCATTAAATCAAAAACAACTTTTTGTTCTGCTTTTGCTGTTGGTGTGTCAGTCGTTAAGTCAAAAGATGTTAATGGTCTGTTTGTTAAATTATGAACACTTCTCTGCTCATCTTCTAACGTATGAATGATTTTCTTAGGCTCTGTATTTACAATTTCGTTTTGTTGTTCTACATCAAAACCTGTAGCGATAATAGTTACAGCAATAGCTTCTCCAAGAGTTTCGTCTTCACCAACTCCCATGATAATATTTGCATTGTAACCCGCTTCGGCTTGAATGTGATCGTTGATTTCTCCAATTTCATCAAGAGTAATCTCGTTAGTTCCAGAAACGATAAGCAACAATACGTTTTTGGCACCTGTAATTTTATTATCATTTAACAATGGAGAATCTAAAGCCGAAACAATAGCCTCTTTTGCTCTGGTTTCACCAATTGCTACAGAAGATCCCATGATAGCAGTTCCGCTGTTTGACAACACCGTTTTTGCATCACGTAAATCGATATTTTGAGTATAGTGGTGCGTAATTACTTCTGCAATACCTCTAGAGGCAGTTGCTAAAACTTCATCCGCTTTTGAGAATCCTGCTTTAAAACCAAGATTTCCGTATACTTCTCTTAATTTATTATTGTTGATTACAATTAAAGAATCGACTTGCTTGCGTAATTTCTCGATTCCAATAATTGCCTGCTCTTGACGTACTTTCCCTTCAAATTGAAAAGGAATTGTCACGATACCAACTGTTAATATTTCTCTTTCTTTTGCCAATTGAGCAATTACCGGCGCAGCACCTGTTCCGGTACCACCACCCATACCCGCTGTAATAAATACCATCTTAGTATTTCTGTCTAACATTTTTTCGATGTCAGAAATACTTTCGATAGCAGACTGTTGTCCTACATCTGGGTTTGCTCCTGCTCCTAATCCTTCAGTCAAATTAACTCCTAATTGGATTTTATTTGGCACTGAACTATTTTGAAGCGCTTGTGAATCGGTATTACAAACGATAAAATCAACGCCTTTAATACCTTGCTTAAACATGTGGTTAATTGCGTTACTTCCGCCTCCACCTACACCTATTACTTTAATTACATTTGACTGATTTTTTGGTAAATCAAATGATATACTTCCAAATTCTGAGTTGCTCATCATCTTTTTGGTTTTTGAAATTCTTATTTAGTACATTTTTTACTTCTTGACTTGGGGCCAGAAAGTAATCCTTTTCTTTTTATGCTAATTTATTCTGCGTTGTCTAAAAATTCTTTGATTTTATCGACATAGCGATCAAAAAATGATCTTCTAATTTTGGTTTCGGTAGATTCTCTAGAAACACTTTGAGTTACGGGTTCTCTTGTTTCTTCGATTGTTTCTACTTTGTCAACGTAGTTTTCTTCTACTTCGTATCGCTGAACCGGCGGATTTGGAGCGTTTTTATAAACAATTTTTGGCTGTTCATTAACCATTTCCAATCTAACGGCACTTTGCGAACTGTTTTCGATACTGTTCATTACCAATCCAACAGCTGTAGCAAACAACGGACTAGAGATTTCTTCTCCAGAGTTTCCTGCCAAATGTTCGTTTGGATATCCAATTCTAGTATCCATTCCTGTAATGTATTCTACCAATTGTTTGATATGCTTTAATTGCGCACCACCACCAGTAAGAACAATTCCAGCAATTAATTTTTTACGAGGATCTTCGTGTCCGTAAGCTTTAATTTCTGCGAAAACCTGCTCTACAATTTCCACCACTCTGGCATGGATAATTTTAGATAAATTTTTAAGCGAAATCTCTTTTGGCTCTCTTCCTCTTAAACCCGGAATAGAAACAATCTCGTTGTCTTTATTTTCACCCGGCCAAGCTGATCCAAATTTTATTTTTAGAAGTTCTGCTTGTTTTTCGATAATCGAACAACCTTCTTTAATATCATCTGTAATTACATTTCCTCCGAAAGGAATTACCGCTGTGTGGCGAATAATACCATCTTTGAAAATAGCCAAATCTGTTGTTCCACCACCAATATCGATAAGTGCAACACCAGCTTCTTTTTCTTCCTGACTTAAAACTGCATCAGCAGAAGCTAATGGTTCTAATGTCAAACCAGATAATTCAATTCCTGAACTCTGAATACATCTTCCAACATTTCTGATTGAAGAAGCCTGCCCAACCACAACGTGAAAACTAGATTCTAATCTTCCGCCGTACATTCCGATTGGCTCTTTAATTTCAGACTGTCCGTCGATTTTAAATTCTTGTGGCAAAACGTGAATAATTTCTTCTCCCGGTAACATCGCCAGTTTATTTACCTGATCGATTAGAAGCTGAATATCTTTTTCGCCAATTACTTCTTCTGGATTACTTCTGCTGATGTAATCTGTATGCTGTATACTTCTGATGTGCTGTCCGGCAATACCCACAACAACATCTTTAATTTTGTAACCTGAATTATTTTCTGCTTCAATTATCGCTTGCTGAATCGATTGAATCGTTTGCGTAATGTTGTTTACTACTCCTCTAGCAACACCCAAACTTTTGGATTTGCCAATGCCCAAAATCTCCAACTTACCATACTCATTTTTCTTGCCAATCATGGCAACGATTTTGGTTGTTCCAATATCTAGACCTACTGCAATATTATCTTTTTCCATTTTCTATTATTTAGTGCAAACTACTTGTTCCGTAAACCTAAGGTCAATCTTTTTGTATTTGTATAACGAACTATCTAAAACTGCTTTTTGAAAAAACGCTTTATAGTTTCTAAATTTCTTATCAACATTCATCGTTCTTCCAAAATCTATGAAGTAATCAAAGTTACGGTTAAACAATTTTAAGCTTCCGTTGGGCATAATCTCGATGGCAATGATGTTTTTTTTCAAAAACGCATCGTCATAAATTGTGCGAAACAGCGCTGCTAAATCTTCGTTATTTTTTTCATTAATTGCCCCTGAAACAAGAGGAACTCGCGCAGTGAAATTATCCGATAAGGGCATTTTATTTCCCTCATAGTCAATATAAAAAGAAGTGGCGCCGTCATAAACTCTTGCTATGGGCGTCTTCTGTTTTACTACTGCTTTTAGAACTCCATCGATACTTACAAAAACATTTGACTTCTCAATCATCTCTTGTGTATCGAGGGTTTTCTCAATCTTATTCAAATCTAGTTCATCTTTTCTAATACTGGAAGCGTCTCGTTTATTTTCTATCAACAATTTATTAACCGTTTCCGGCTTTACAAAAAGCGTATTTTCTCCTACAAAAACAACCATCGATTTCTTCAATTTTCTATCTCCATTTCGGTGCTGTGCGAAGGAATACAGAAAAAGAACTAGTCCAAAAATAAGTACTAATCTTACATTTGTCCAATTAAATATTTTCATTTAAAATCTTTTTAATTGACGGAACCATCTCTCCAAGATCACCAGCTCCAATTGTTACAATTATAGGTGCATCACTGGCTTTAATTTCACCTAATAAATCTTCTTTTGCAACAATTTTTTTGTTCGAATTTGTCATTTTACCCAAAAGCCACTCAGAAGTTACTCCTTCCATCGGAAGCTCTCTTGCAGGGTAAATATCCATCAAAAACACTTCATCAAACTGCGATAAACTAGCCGCAAATCCGTCTACAAAATCTCTTGTTCTGCTGAATAAGTGCGGCTGGAAAATTGCCAAAACTTTACGTCCCGGATACAATTCTCTAACTGCCTGATGAACAGCATTTATTTCTGTCGGATGATGTGCATAATCATCAATATAAACTAAATTTTCACTTTTAATCTGGTACGAAAATCTTCTTCTGATTCCGTTGAATGAAGCAATGGCTTTCGCAATAGAATCGGTCGGGGTGCCGAAAGTTTTAGCCATTGCAATAGCCATCAATCCATTCATCAAATTGTGTCTTCCAGGCAATCCGAAACGCAAATCCTTCATAATTTCTGATGGCGTCTGCACATCAAAAACATAAGCCCCATCCTCAATGCGAACATTAAAAGCCTTATAAACAGCATCTTCATTTACAGCACATTGAACTCCTTCTAAAGGCAGTTCTTTTGTAATGAAGAGATTATTTTTATCTTCTACTTTAGAAGCAAATTCTCTAAAAGTAGCTTCGATTGCCTCACTTGTTCCGTAGATATCCAAATGATCGGCATCCATAGAAGTTACACATGCAATATCTGGACGTAAATGCAGAAACGATCTGTCAAATTCGTCTGCTTCTACAACGGTAACTGTTTTCCCGCTACCAATTAAATTTGAATTGTAGTTTTCTACAATTCCGCCAATAAAAGCCGTTACATCAGCTCCACTTTGATACAAAATATGTCCCAAAATACTAGATGTCGTAGTTTTTCCGTGTGTTCCTGCAACGGCAAAACAAAAAGTATCTTTACTGATAATTCCAAGAACTTCAGCACGCTTTTTAACCTGATATTGTCTTTCTATAAAATAATTCCACTCAGAATGAGTTTTTGGAACAGCAGGCGTAAAAATCACCAATGTGTTTTCTACGTAATAATCAGTGGGAATTAAACCGATGTTATCTGCAAAATGAATATCAATACCGCTCTCAATCAATTCACTTGTCAGCATAGAAGGTGTTTTATCATACCCTGAAACTTGTTTTCCAATAAACTTGAAATAACGAGCCAAAGCACTCATACCGATTCCTCCGATACCAATAAAATAAACGTTTTGTATTTGATTTAAATTCATTTTAAAATTTGTTTTTTAGACTTGATTCCTAACTTACAAATTGTAAGATTCTAGCAATTAAACCTTTGCGATTTTAACGGTTATTCAGGTCTAAAATGCCTAAAATAACGTTCTGTAATATATTTTGTGTTGTATAATTTTACTTTAAAGTTATATTATAACAACTTTTTAATTTGCTCAACTATTCTCATCGTTGCATCTGGTCTTGCCAGTTTTTTGATATTTTCACTCAGTTGTTTTTGTTTTCCATCGTCTTTTAAAAGCAATTCAAAAACAATGCTAAACTGATCTTCCAATTCAGATTCTTTCAATAAAATCGCGCCTTTAGCGTCTACAATTGCCTGTGCGTTTTTTGTCTGATGATCTTCTGCTACATTTGGAGACGGAATAAAAATTACTGGTTTTCCAACAATACATAATTCTGATACCGATGAAGCTCCTGCACGTGAAATAATTACATCTGAAGCGGCATAAACAAAATACATTCTTTCGATAAAATCAACCACTTTTACATTGGGCTGATTGTATTTTTTATAATCCTCAAAATATAATTTCCCACATTGCCAGATGATCTGAATACCCTGCGTAAGAAGATTTTGCAATTCTTTTTCAATTAACTGATTGATTCTTCTTGCACCTGTCCGCATCGAGGTCGGGCCCCGCGACCTCGCC
>NZ_CAMLIX010000244.1 GCF_946479975.1 uncultured Flavobacterium sp. | reverse complement strand
TGTCCTGATACTGACGGAGACGGAATCGCTGATAAAGACGATAAATGTCCTACAGTTGCTGGTCCTAAAGAAAACGGTGGTTGTCCTTTCTTAGACGCTGACAAAGATGGTGTTCTAGATAAAGATGATGATTGTCCTACAGTTGCTGGTCCTGCTAGTAACAGAGGATGTCCAGAAGTAACTTCTGAAGCATTAGAAGATCTTAAAGTTCAAGCTAGAGCAATCTACTTTAACTCAGGAAAAGCTACTTTCAAAACTGGTGACAAAGAAACTCCAGCTAGATTAGATGCTATTAAAGAAATCCTTAAAAACTATCCAAACGCTAAATTCAGCATCGAAGGTCACACAGATAGCGATGGTTCTGACAAATTGAACCAAAAACTTTCTGAAGATAGAGCTGCTGCTGTAATGAACGCTTTGATCGAAAGAGGAGTTAACGTTGATAACTTAGTTTCTAAAGGTTTTGGTGAGTCTCAACCAGTTGCAAGTAACAAAACTGCTGCAGGAAAAGCTCAAAACAGAAGAACTGAGATTAGACACATTGGTTCTAAATACCAAGGAAAACTATAATTTAGTTTCTAAATAAAATAGAAAAGCCATTCTTAATTGAATGGCTTTTTTTATTTTTATGCTATGGTAAATACTTCTTTTCTTCAAAAAATAGCGGGTGTCGTAATTCAGGATTATGCAGAAAAATTATCTCAGGTAACTCTGATTCTTCCCAATAAAAGAGCCAAGGTTTTTTTAATTGAAGCGCTTAAAAATGAGACGGATAAAACAATTGTTGCCCCAGAGATTACAAGTATTGAAGATTTTGTACAAGATGTTGCCTCAATTCGCTCTATAGATTCAATCGAGCTTTTGTTTGAGTTTTACGAAGTGTATTTGTCTATTACTGAAAAGAAAAATCAGCAGTCGTTTGAATTGTTTGCTAATTGGGCAAAAACACTTTTGCAGGATTTCAACGAAATAGATCGTTATCTTTTAGATCCGTCGCATGTTTTGTCTTACTTAAAGGATATTGAAGATATTAAAAAATGGGGATTGGAAGTTGATCAAAAAACGAAACTTCTCGAAAATTATATTGATTTTTGGAAACTACTTCCTTTATACTACGAATCACTTTACAATCATTTATTGTTTAAATCTGTTGGTTACCAAGGTTTGGTATATCGAGAGGCGGTAAATAATCTGAATCATTTTTCAAATACAATTGGGAATCGCATTTTTATTTTTGCTGGATTTAATGCTTTAAATGCTGCTGAAGAAAAAATTGTTCAACATTTATTGGCGCTGGATCAAGCTAAAATTTATTGGGATGCAGATCAAACTTTTTTAAATGATCCGTATCATGATGCCGGGCTGTTCTTGAGACGTTTTAAAGAAAGCTGGAAACATTATAAAATCAATACTTTTGATTGGATTGTAGATGATTTTTCTCAATCCAAAAATATCCAGATTATTGGAACTCCAAAAACAATTGGCCAAGCCAAATTGACTGGAAGTATCATTGAAGATTTGATCACTCAAAATCCTGATGCATCTTTAGATAAAGTTGCTGTTGTGTTGGGTGAGGAGAATTTGCTGGTTCCGGTTTTATATTCACTACCTTCTTCTGTGGGTGCATTAAATATAACAATGGGATATTCCGGCAAGAATAATCCATCTCAAATATTGGTTGCCAAATTGTTTAAAATGCATACCAATGCGCTTTCACGAAAAGGAAGCAGTTATGTGTTTTATTACAAAGATGTTTTGGATGTTTTAACGCATCCGTTGGTTGAACCGTATGCCAATGCGCAGTCGTTGGTTAGAATTATCAAAGAGAATAATTATACGTTTATTACACATCATAAAATTTTAGAACTTCATCCAGAACAATCGAAATTTTTTAATCTTTTGTTTGAAAAATGGGAAAGTGGATCTATTGCTGTTTTAAATAATATATCGGCTTTTTTGATTGCTGTTAAAGAACATTTTAGCAATGATAATGAAGAAGAAAAAATTGCGAAAGCATTTGTTTACGGAGTTTACAAAGTAATTAATAAACTTATAAATTATTATTCTAAGCACCATCATATCGATAATATTGATACGCTGCATGCGATTTACAAACAGATTATAGATTTGGCCGAAGTTTCTTTTGAGGGAGAACCATTACGTGGTTTACAGATTATGGGAGTTTTGGAAAGCCGTGTTTTGGATTTTGAAACGGTAATTATAACCTCGATGAATGAAGGGAAATTTCCTGCTGGTAAGTCGCAGAATTCATTTATACCGTATGATGTAAAAAGAGAATTGGGTCTTCCAACATTCAAAGAAAAAGATGCAATTTATACCTATCACTTTTATCATTTATTACAGCGGGCTAAAAACATTTACTTAATTTATAATACCGAAAACGACGGATTAGATGCTGGAGAAAGAAGTCGTTTTATTACGCAACTTGAAGTAGAAAAACAGCGAAATCATACTCTTACTTTTGATATTTATAATCCAGTTCTTCCTACAACGGCTTACGAACCTATTTCTGTTCCGAAGTCCGAAATGGTAATGGATCGCTTAAAAGAAATTGCAGTAAATGGATTTTCTCCATCGGCATTAACAAGTTATATTCGGAATCCGATTGAGTTTTATTTTCAAAAAATATTAAGGATTCGAGAAGTCGAAGAAGTTGAAGAAAATATTGCACTAAATACTTTAGGAACTATTATTCACGAAACCTTAAAGGCTTTATACGAACCTTTTATTGGAAAGTTCATTTCTGAAAATGATCTTTCAAATTGTTTTAAACTGCTTGATGATGAAGTTTTAAAGCAATTTAAATTAGTTTACAAAGAAGGAGAAATAAAGAAAGGACGAAATCTTTTGGCTTTTGAAGTGGCAAAACGAAATGTTGCTAACTTTTTAAGAATGGAACTCGAATCTATAAAAAATAATGAAGCGATTCAGATTATTGCTCTGGAGCAGACTTTTGAGCGTCAATTTATTCATCCGAAACTGCCATTTCCTGTTCTAATTAAAGGAAATGTGGATAGAATTGAACGACGCGACGGAAAAATCAGAATTATAGATTATAAGACTGGAAAAGTAGAAAAGTCGAATGTAGTATTGAAATCTTGGAATGGATTAACACAGGAGCTTAAAAACGATAAAATTATCCAAGTTTTGGCTTATGCATTTATGTTTGAGAAAGAAGCTGGAAATCTGCCCATTGAAGTGGGAATTATTTCATTCAAAAATTTAAAATCAGGATTTTTGCCTTTTGGTTTTAAAGAAGAAAAAGAATTAAATGCTTTAGTAACAACAGAAATTCTGAATTCTTATTTGGATGAAATTGCGAACTTACTAAGTGAAATTTTTGATATCACTATTCCGTTCGAAGAAAAAATATAAAAAAAAAAGTAATAGAATTTCAACTAATAATTCTTGAGATTTTTTATTTGGGAAAAGAGTGATTAATATCTGTATGAATGTATTCTGACTATTTTGTCCATAATTAGGACAATTTATTTCGTTGTCGATAAACAAAAAGCAATTCTGTTTTCGAGATCTAGTACTGCGAAATATCTTTTCAATAAAAAATCAGAAAAAAAAGATGTGGAAAATGGCGATATTTTCGGACAGAAAGTATTCTTTACTGTTTTGGAATTTAGTGCAGTAAATCGATATTAGAATAAATTATTTCCAGAAAGATTAAAATAATCTAATTCGTAATTAAAGTTAGTTTGTAAGAAAAAACGAAATGCGAAGTCTCGTCACAAGTATAAATAAATTTGAAACGTTTCGATAAATTGGAGATTAAGTTTTTAATTTAAGTAGCAGATAATCAAAAATTTAGCCGAACATTTCAGAATTTTGTATCTGTTATGTTCGGCTTTTTAAGAGCTTTTAGCTGAATATTTTTTTGAAGAAACCCTTTTTAGATTTTTCTTCAGAATTCGTATTATTGATAGGTCCATTTTCAATACGAAATCTTCTAAACTTCTCCAGTTTAACATTTAGGTCAAAGCGTAATTCGTCAACAGTTTTCATTTGAATAAATTTTTTGCAAAGCTATAGAAAAACTTTCTGCAAATGCAAACAATCTGTAAATGTTAATTTTAGAATTGAATTTTATGAGGCGAAATGTTACGATTTTAATGTATTATGTTTTTTCTGTTAATTTTTATTAAATATTTTAGGTTAAAAAATGGGATTATTTATGTGATAAACAAAAGTGATTCAGCGGGTTATATTGTTCCTTTTTTTAACAAGTGTTTATGGGACAATTACCATTATTAAAATACCTTTGGTGCTCCAAAAACATGACAAATAAAAGAATATGATTGATTTACAAACACTAGTAGAAGAGACTGGAGCAGAATCTGGCTTGAGTTTTAATATTGATGGAATCTTAAACGAGTCTGTTAATTTAGAATACGACGGAAATGTTGCAGCGATGATCGGAATGATCTTAAAGATGTGTCTAGAAATGTCGGAAGATGTAAATAACGGTGATCTGAAACAAGTTATGATCAAAAACAACGACGGAATTGTTGTGGCGACCAAAGACGAAGATGATAACTGTATTGCATTGCTTTCTAAAGATTTAAGTAAAATGGGGTTGTTGCTTCGCAAGATGGACTCTGTTTTTAGTAATTAATTTAAAACCAACATTTAATAAACATGTCAGATTTTTTACAAAATTTCCAAAACGATTTAAAAGAGAATGTTAACGGATTTATCGCTGTTTCAGTTACTGAAGTAGAAACAGGAATGTCTTATTGCTCACTAACAGTAAAACCTGATTTTGATCCAGAATTGGCTTCTGCTTATAACCTAGAAGTAGTTAAAGCCAAATTGAATGCACTTAGAGCATTAGGATTAAATCAGAAAATTAATGATATTTTAATTACATTAACAGATCAAATTCATATAATCGATGTCTCTGAAGACGGAAGATATTTTATCTATTTGGCTGTTGATTCTACAAAAGCAAATCTTGGTTTAACAAGAGCTACTTTATCTAAATACAAAAAAGACATTACATCAAAGTTATAAAAACATTTTGCCCCCAAAAATGAGAAAAAGGCTATTTCTACTTCGGTATGAAATGGCCTTTTTTGATTTATTTGTGTGATAATTTTATTCGAAGAAATGTAATAAAATAGTTTTTAAAGCTTCTTTGTTTTCAATGTGGCTCATATGTCCGTCTTCAAAAGAAACCAATTCTGCTGTTGTATTTTCGATTTGAGAAATATTTTCTTCGTAGTTTAAAACCGGATCTTTTTTGCCTAAAATCAATAAAACAGGAAAACGGTTTTCTTTTAAAAGCCATTCTCTGTCTTTCCTTATCTTCATTCCTTCAAGAGAGGCAACAATTCCTTGCAGAGGGGTTTTTAATGCTTCTGTTTTTACTTTTTCAATTTCTTCAGTTAATCTTTCTCGATTATTTTCGCTGAATAAATTAGCAATCGCCAGACTGACAAATGTTACATAATTTTGTTTGACAGCTTTGATGGCACGAGTTCTGTTTAATTTTTTCTCGGCGCTGTCTTCTTTAGAAGTTGAATTTTGCAAAACTAATTTCAGGATTTTCTGCGGATATAATTCGGCGAAAGCCAAACCAACATAACCACCCATTGAATGTCCGACGATTATGGCTTTTTCAACTTTTAAATGTTCCAAAACTTCATTTACGACATGAGCATTATCCTCCATTTCGTGAACATATCCTAGAGAGTCCGACTCGCCATGACCCAGTAAATCTATAGTAATGATTCGATATTTTTCTGAAAAAAAATCGGCGTATTCTGTCCACATTTTTTTGTTTTCCAAAAAGCCGTGAAGTAAAACTATTGCAGTTCCTTTTCCTTTATCAGAAAAAGATATTTTAGTGTTTTTGTAAAGTATATGATTCAAAATAGAAATTTTATATATCAAAAGTACGCTATTTTATCAGCCATTTAAAATATAAGGTCAAATTTAAAGAGCAAGTTTATGCCGTTTTCCGCCTTAAAATCCTTGAAATTTATAGTCTTAGTTTCGAGAATTACCCAGAAAATTTTGCAGTATTTTATAGTCTCAGCTTAAATTTAAAAAGATAAAGTGAATTTGTTATTTTAAATTAGTCTTAATTATGTGTTTAATTGCCTGAAATTCTATATTTTTGCACCGTTATAATTTTATAAGAATGGCATTAATTAGTGATTTGACCAACAAAGTATTGTTTGAAACCGAAAAAGGATACAGTTATCAATGTGATGTGACCAATAGTATAATCATCAATTTTGTTGATACCGTTTCAAGTTATAAGATTCACGATTTTTTGATTTTTCAACGAAAGGTAAATAACGTTGATATTCTAAATATGCTTTATGACTTATCTGATCAGTCAGATGCGCAATTAATTGAAACTACCAAAAGAAATTTTTCCAGAAATCTTACTATCTGCGAAATAGTGCAGTTAAGAGAACTATTAAATGGAACAAAATTTACTCTCAATCTACATTCTATGCTGTATAATATAGTAAACGTACAGCTTATTTAGATTCTTACTTAGATTAAATCCAAATTTTCAGGCAATTAGCGCTGCTTGTTTAAGTTTTTGTAATTTTACAGATATAAAAATTTAAGGTTATGAAAGATTTACTAAGAACGAGCACGTCGTTAACTGAAGGCGTAGAAAATATATTGAATTTACAAGCAAAATTAGAAAGCGATGCTTCTAACAAATATTTAGCTATGGCAGCATGGTTGGATAGAAATGGTTATGAAAATACAGCAGGGTATTTATATAAGCAAGCCGAAGAAGAAAGAGAGCACTTTCTGAAAATTTTCAAATTCATTACAGACATGGGAGGGATTGCAGTTACGCCATCGGTTCCTGAAGTACAACAAGAATTTGCTTCTTTAAGAGAAGTATTTGAAATCGCTTTGCAAAACGAAATTGCAGTTACTCAAGCAATTAATAGAGTAATCGCAAAATGTAGAGCTGAAAATGATTATGCTACAGAAGATTTTATGATGTGGTATGTAGCTGAGCAAAGAGAAGA
>NZ_CAMLIX010000243.1 GCF_946479975.1 uncultured Flavobacterium sp. | reverse complement strand
TTTTAACTCCCGGAATAGTTTTCGCAATACTGTCTACTCTTTTAGCAATAACGTCAGAACGTTCCATCGAAGCTGATGGCGGTAAGCTGATGTTAGCAAAAACAGTTCCCTGATCTTCTGAAGGTACGAAAGCCGAAGGCGTAGTTTTCATCATATAAAATAATGCTGCACCCGCTATGGCAATCGAAGCTAAAACGATCCATTTTTTTACCGAAAGGAAACTTACCGAACGTTTGTATCTTGCTGTTACATTATCAAATGCAACGTTAAACGAAGTGTAAAAACGCTGTAGATAACTTTTATGTTTATGATCGTCTGAATGTGGTTTTAATAAAAGTGCACATAAAGCAGGACTCAATGTCAAGGCATTAACTGCCGAAAGAATAATCGCAACTGCCAGCGTAATACCAAATTGTTTGTAGAAAACTCCGGTTGATCCTCCAATAAAAGTTACTGGAATAAATACCGCGGCCATTACTAAGGTAATCGAAATAATCGCTCCCGAAATTTCGTCCATTGCATGAATCGTCGCTTTTTTAGCCGATTTATATCCGTGATCCAGTTTGGCGTGAACGGCCTCGACGACCACAATCGCATCATCGACGACAATACCAATGGCCAATACCATTGCAAAAAGCGTCAATAAGTTAATGGTAAATCCGAATAAATTCAGGAAGAAAAACGTTCCTACAATCGCAACCGGAACCGCAATTGCCGGAATTAATGTAGATCTAAAATCTTGAAGGAAAATAAATACTACGATAAATACCAGAATAAAAGCTTCGATTAAGGTATGAATTACTTTTTCAATAGATGCATCAAGATTTTCGTTAACGTCTACCAGTGTGGTATATTTAACTCCTTTTGGGAAATTCTTTGCCGCTTCTTCTATCAGTTTTTTAGAATTGTTGATTACGTCACGCGCATTAGATCCCGGAGTCTGGCTAATTGCCATCGCTGCAGATTCTACACCGTTTGTTTTAATGGTTGAAGAATAACTTAAAGATCCTAATTCTACTTTAGCCACATCTTTAAGGCGAAGCATCTGCCCGTTTCCAACTGATTTTATAACAATATTTTCAAATTCCTGAGCGCTTGTTAAACGTCCTTTATATTTGATTACATATTGAAAAGCCTGATTTCCATTTTCACCAAATTTACCTGGCGCCGCTTCAATATTTTGTTCTGCCAAAGCAGCCGAAATATCACTTGGAATCAGTTTGTATTGCTGCATAATGTCTGGTTTCAGCCAGATTCTCATCGAGTAATCTTTTGCACCAAAAACGGTTACATCTCCCACCCCAACAACACGCTGAATTTGCGGTACAAGGTTGATCTTTGCATAATTCTGAAGAAAGGTCTGATCGTAAGCTTTGTCATCACTATATAAAGAGAAAATCAATAAGTTACTACTTTGACTTTTGGTAACGGTTACCCCTGCCTGAGTTACCTCAACAGGCAATAAACTCGTTGCTCTAGAAACCCTGTTTTGAACGTTTACCGCTGCTAAATCAGGATTTGTTCCAACTTTAAAGAAAATTTTAATAGAAGCATTTCCGTCATTTGTTGCTGTAGAAGTCATGTACGTCATGTTTTCTACACCATTGATTTGTTCTTCTAACGGAATTACAATACTTTTAAGTACTACGTCTGCATTTGCACCAGTATAACTTGCCGCAACGTTTACCGTTGGAGGTGCAATATCCGGATATTGTGAAATCGGTAACTCAATTAGGCCTAAAACACCTAAAATAACGATAATAACAGATATTACCGTCGAGAGTACGGGTCTTTGTATAAATTTTTTAAACATTTTTTTTATTTTAAATCGGCGTAAACTGTTGCTGAACTTTGATTATTTGCTTTAATTTCAGTTCCTTCTTTTAGAGAAGCTACTCCTTCTAATACAATTTCATCACCCGCTTTTAAACCGCTTGTTACTACGAAGTAATTTCCTGCTGCATTTTCAAGTACCGTGATATTTACGTTTTTAGTTTTCTTGTCTTTTCCAACAGTTACAACAAACATTTTGTCTTGAAGCTCAAATGTAGCACTTTGAGGAACAATGATTCCGTCTTTAACTTCTTTTGGGATTCTTACTGTTGTGCTGCTTCCGCTTCTAATAATTCCTTTTGGATTTGGGAAACGCGCTCTTACGTTTACAGTACCTGTTTCTGTATTAATCAATCCGTTTACGGTTTCAATACTTCCTTTTTGATCGTAAGTAGAACCATCTGCAAGCAATAAAGAAACTGCCGGCATACTTTTTATTTTTTGATTTAATGAAGCTCCAGCATCTTTGGTAAAGTTCAATAATGTTTTTTCATTCATTGCAAAATAAGCATACACATTACCAATACTAGAAACTGTTGTCATTGGTTCGGCAGTATTTGAACTTACCAAACTTCCTAAACGAAACGGAATTGAACCCACTACGCCGCTTACTGGACTCGTTACCGTTGTATATCCTAAATTTGTTTTAGCATTTACTAAGGCTGCGTTTGCCTGAGCTACAGAAGCCATAGCTGACTCGTAAGTATATTGAGCAGATTCTAAATCGTATTTGCTGATGATTCCTTTTTCAACCAATGGCTTTACTTTATTTACAGCCAATTTAGCCGCACTTAACTCTGCCTGAGCACTTTTAATACTTGCAGTTGCTGTACGAACTTGCTGCTCATATTCTGGAGCACTAATTTTAAACAAAGGCTGACCAGCTTTCACCACTGCACCTTCATCTACATAAATTTTGTCTATGTACCCTTCAACTCTTGGGCGGATTTCTATATTTTGCTGTCCTTGAATACTGGCAGGAAAATCGCTGTTTAATGTAGCAGATTCCGGCTGTATTGTCACAGTTTTATACTCTTTTATCTGTGGAGCTGCACCAGCCTCAGCCGATTTATCATTTTTACCGCAAGATGCGATAAGAATTGACGCTGCTAGAATACCTAAAAATGATTGCTTATTCATTGTGAAAAATGTGTAATTATCGATTATATTGAGAACAAAATAAATAAAATTTAAGGTACGAAAAATTTCCAATAGACGGAGAGTAAATTTTAATCGACAAAGGTTGCTTGAGAGCCGATGGTTTTTTTAAAATATTAAACAAGCGTTTAATTTTTATCCCATCGGTTGTAAAATGCTTTTTAGAGACTCTAAAACAGGATTGGGCGATTGCTTAAAAATTCTTTAGAAATAAAATGTAATATTGCCATTATAAATCATAAATTAAATGTCACCAACCTTTTTTAGACCTTATTTATTTACAGGAATTCACATTCTTGGATGGTTACTCTTAGGGTATATAATGTTGTTTTATATTCCGTTAACGTGGAATGTAGTACTTCCAGAAGCCTTTTGGCTTTGGCAGAGTATTGTCTTGGTTATATTAATTGCCATCTTTTATTCAACTGCAAAAATTGTTGTTCCCAAAACTATTATTAAGGACAATACCTCTCTATATTTACTCTGGGCATTTTTATCAAGTTTTGTAGTGCAGTTAATTGCCTTTTTTTATACTTCACAGACAGACCTTCATAACCAAATTAGCAAAGCAATTGGTTTTACGAAATATAGAAATCCTTACTTTGACAATTACGTTTTTACCCTAACTTTATTGGTTTTAGGAATCAGTACGAGCTGGGCGATGCTGCAGCATTGGCAGAAAGCGGCGCAGCATAAACAAAAATTAGAACAAGACAAAACAATGGCCGAACTGGCGATGTTGAAAGCGCAGATTAATCCGCATTTTTTCTTTAATTCATTAAACAGTATTTATTCGCTTACTTATACCAATATTGAAGATTCTAGAAACGCACTTCATACTTTAAGCCGAATGATGCGTTACTTGCTTTACAGTACTGACGAAAAAACAACATTGCTAAAAGAAGCCGAATTTATGCGTGACTTTATTGCGCTAATGAAACTTCGTGCCAACAGCAAACTGACCATTACGACAGACATTCCTGAAAAAATAGAGGATTATCCAATTGTTCCAATGTTATTATTACCTTTAGTAGAAAATGCTTTTAAACATGGCGTTCACGCTACTGATAGAAGTGAAATTCACATAAAACTAACGCAAATTGGAAGTAATTTGGAATTTGAAGTTGAAAATACTTTCTTCGAAAAAACAACTGTTTCTGATGTGGGAGGCATTGGTTTAACCAACACCAGACGAAGATTACAATTAATCTATCCCAATCAGCATCACATTTCCTGTGGCGTTACCGATCACGGAACGTATAAAATTAAATTAAAAATAAATTTAGAGCAATGATGGTATTAAAATGTATAGCAGTAGATGATGAACCATTAGCTTTAAGATTGGTGGAAACGTTTATAGAACAAACTCCTTTTTTAGAACTAATAACTACTTGTGACAACGCAGTTGAAGCAATGGGAATCATTCGCGAAACCAAACCAGATGTTGTTTTCTTAGATATTAATATGCCGAATTTAACGGGAATGGAATTGGCAAGACTTATACAAGATCAGCCCGGACCTCTTCCAAAAATTGTTTTTACAACGGCTTACAATCATTACGCGATTGAAGGTTATCGTGTAAATGCAGTAGATTATCTCTTGAAACCCTTTAGTTATGAAGAGTTTCTTCGCGCTTCAACTAAAGTTTTACAATTGCATGAAGAAGCCAATAACAATCAGTTTCAGAATATAGCTGCAGATGATGAATTTATCTTTTTGAAAGTAGAATACCAATGGGTTAGAATTTCATTAAAAGATATTTGTTATATCGAAAGTTTGAAAGATTATGTAAAAGTGCATTTGGAAGATTCTCAAAAAGCCTTATTGTCTTTGATTTCTCTTAAGGCATTAGAAGAAAAACTTCCCTCATCAAAATTTATGCGCGTGCATCGCTCGTTTATAGTTTCATTAGATAAGATAAGTGCCATTAGTAAAAACTCCATTTTTATTGATAAAATAGAAATTACAGTTGGCGAACAATACAAAGAAGCCTTTAAAATCGTAGTTGATAAATGGCTGAAATAAATTAGAATTAAAATATCATGGAAAAAAGATCAAACAAATATTATCTGACTTTAAGTCTTAAAGAATATGCAAACGGAGAAACTGAGCCTGCAAAAGAATTAGGAATCGAGTTTGACAATCACGATGAGATTTTCGGAATAATCGAAAAAATCAAAAACAAAAATATATTTGCTGACGAATCTCAAGCGATTCAATTTGCTTTGGGACTAAAATTATTCAGCGAAATCAATATTAAAAATCGCAAAAACCCACTTTTTGACGAATTAAATGAAGTTTTTCCTGTCTTTATGAAAAAGCTCAAAAGTCTTTAAAAACTCCTTTATAGACAAGACCTCAACATAATTTTTATTTTCATTTTCAATATAAAATTTCCTTTTTAAGGACAAAATCTGCTTTTAATCGGCAATATCTTGTAACAATTTTCCGTTTAAATTAAGCATGTCCCACTAAATGCTTTCCAAAAGAAGTTTAATTTCTATTTTGAAATTCGATTACTTCAACAATTTATGTGTAAGCTTTTGGCAAATCTTAATTGAAAATAGAATCTAGAATTTCATTTGAAACTGACCATTTCATTTTTAATGAATTTCTAAAAAATAGTTTTCACTTTCGAGACATTCGGGAATGCAAAAATCTATTTTTTAACCATTAAAATGAAAGAATTATGATAATTCAAAAAAGTATTTTTATTCTTGCTGGTATGCTCGTTTTAAGCAGCTGTTCCAACAATGACAACGACGATAACGTCAATACAGGTCCAACTGGACCGCCTGTAGAGACAGGTACCGCCAATACGACCTATCAGCCCGCATTTTCAGGACAGACCCGTGCCGGAAGCATTCAAACTACCACAGAAATTGAATCTAAAGTTATCACCAGCGGTTTAAGCGCTCCTTGGGGAGTTGCGTATCTTCCAGACGGACGTCTTTTAGTAACTGAAAAAGCAGGTAGAATTAAAATCGTAACTCAAGCAGGAGTTATTGGTAACGCATTAACAGGAGTTCCAGCAGTAAATCCAGCAGATCAAGGTGGTTTATTAGGAATTTGTCTTGATCCTGCATATGCTACAAACAGAATGATTTATTGGGTATTTTCTGAAGCAGTTGCCGGCGGAAATATTACCGCTGTCGCGAAAGGAAGAATTTCTGATAATGAAACAGCTGTTGAAAATGTTTCGGTAATTTATCGTTCTAATACGCCAAATGCAAGTACACTTCATTATGGAGGACGCGTATTGTTTGATAAATCTGGAAATTTATTTGTAAGTATTGGCGAAAGATCTGTTCTGGAAACTCGTCCTTTGGCACAAGCCGTTACGAGCAGTTTAGGTAAAATTGTTCATATTACTACAAGCGGACAACCAGCTCCTGGAAATCCTACATTTACTCAGACTGGAGCTTTACCAGAACTTTATTCTATCGGACATAGAAATCCGCAGGGATTGGCTCTTCACCCAACATCTGGAGATTTATACCAAAGTGAACACGGTCCTAGAGGTGGTGATGAGATTAATAAAATTAAAGCTGGAGCTAATTACGGCTGGCCAACAATTACATACGGAATTGAATATGGCGGTGCAAAAATTGGCGAAGGTATTCAGCAGAAAGACGGAATGGAACAACCGCTTTATTACTGGGATCCAGTTGTGTCGCCAAGCGGTATGACTTTTTACGCAGGAAAACGCGTTCCCGAATGGCAGAATAATCTTTTCATAGGCGCTTTAAGTGGCATGCATATTGTTCGTTTAGCTATTAAAGACAATAAAGTAGCCGGAGAAGAACGATTATTGGCATCAGAAGGACAACGATTTAGAGATATCACACAAGGAAAAGATGAAGCATTATACGCCGTTACCGATCAAGGAAGACTTTACAAAATTGATAAAAAATAGAGAAAAGTAGACTTGTTCACTTATTTGCCAAAAACGCCCCAAGAGATTGGGGCGTTTCGTATTTCTATAAATTTTTTTGTTTCAAGTTTCAAGTTTCAGGCTTCAAGTTTCAGGTTTTATATGCGTTAATGCATAACTTGAAACCTGAAACTTGAAACCTGAAACAAAAATTACGCTTTTGCTTTTCTTTTTACCGTACAGCCAATTTCTTTTGTCTGCGTTACAGCTGGTTTTTGACCACTTTTTAAAGATGCAATAACTTCTTCTGCATATTTTACTT
>NZ_CAMLIX010000242.1 GCF_946479975.1 uncultured Flavobacterium sp. | reverse complement strand
TCAAAATTAAATTTAGTTAAAACTACGTTAAACAAAAAATTTGACATATTTTTGTCCAATTCTTTCGGGTTCGGAGGAACCAACTCTGCGTTGGTGGTTAAAAAGTTTAAATTAAACGATGAATAAAGAAGAGATTATAGCAAGAATAAATGGTTTTTTAGTTGATGAATTTGAAGTAGACAATGACGACATTGAACCAGATGCTAATTTAAAAGATACACTTGGGTTAGATAGTTTGGATTATGTGGACTTAGTTGTTTCTATTGAAGCTAACTTTGGTGTAAAATTAGTTGAAGCAGATTTTGTTGGAATTTCTGATTTTCAAAGTTTTTACGACTTAATCGAAACTAAAATCAAAGCCAAATCAGCTTAAATGAGTCAATGGGATGGGAAATCCAAAGGAACTGTTTTAGGTTATAGAATATTCGTTTTCTTAATTCAGAAAGCGGGTGTCAAAGCCGCTTACGTCTTACTTTACTTCGTTGCTTCTTATTATTTTTTATTTCTAAGAAAAAGCAACAAAGCCATTTTCTATTATTTTAAAGAAAGACTTCAATACTCCTTTTTCAAATCTAAAAAAATGGTTTTCAAAAGTTATTACACTTTTGGACAAACTATTATTGATAAGATTTCGATTTCTGCAGGAATGCGAAATAAATTCACTTACGAATTTGACGGAATCGAAACGCTGAAAAAATTACTTGCTGGTAAAAAAGGCGGTGTCTTAATAAGCGCGCACGTTGGCAATTTTGAAATTGCCGAACATTTTCTAGGAGAAATTGATCTTAATTTTCAGATTCATTTAGTGACAACTGATTTAGAACATTCTGCTATTAAGAATTATCTGGAAAGCATTTCCAAAAAACCGACCGTAAAATTCATCATCATTCAAGAAGATTTATCTCATATTTTTGAGATCAATGCCGCTTTAGCGAATAATGAATTTGTCTGCTTTACTGGTGATCGCTATTTTGAAGGAACAAAATCTTTATCTGAAAACTTATTAGGTAAAGAAGCCAATTTTCCTGCTGGGCCATTTTTAATTGCTTCTAGATTAAAAGTTCCCGTAGTTTTTGTTTATGTAATGAAAGAACCTAATCTTCATTATCATTTATACGCAAGAGAAGCCGAAGTTAAACATCGTGACGAAAAAGGACTCTTGAAAGAATATGTGAAAAGCGTAGAAAGCATTTTACAGAAATATCCGTTGCAATGGTTTAATTATTTTGATTTTTGGAATAACCTAAAATCTTAGGTTTTATTAAGATATTTTTTTCAGCCACGACTCGAGCGATAGCGACTGGCGAAGCAATTCACTAATTATACTATTTTCTGGAGTGATTTTTTGGCGTGAATTGCACTAAATTCCCCAATTAGCTTTTTGTTAAATCATATCCTTTGCATAAATAATAATTTGTGTAATTATCGCTGTTTAGAATTTAATAAAAACCACTTTTTTGAATAATTCGTGAATTCGTGGCTAAAAAAAACCATTCGTCGAAATAAGAAAATTCGTTTAAATAAATTTACCTATTTTTGCTAACCATCAAAGCTAAAAACCTAAATGAAAAATGTTCTCGTAATTTATTATACACAGTCTGGACAGCTAGAATCTATTGCAAAAAATATTGCAAAACCTTTTCTAAATTCAGATCAAATAAATCTGACGTTTCACGAAATTCAATTAGTAAAACCGTTTCCTTTTCCGTGGAATAAAGAGGCTTTTTTTGATGCATTTCCTGAATCGTTTTTACAAATTCCGACAGCATTAAAACCAGTTCCAGAAGAGATTTTAAATACAAAATTTGATTTGGTTTTATTTCATTATCAAGTTTGGTATTTATCACCTTCGATCCCGATTAATTCATTTTTGAAAAGCGAGGATGGAAAGAAAATTTTGAACAATACACCTGTTATCACCATCAGCGGTTCTAGAAATATGTGGATTATGGCACAGGAAAAAATCAAAGTTTTATTGAAAGAAGCCAATGCAAATTTGGTTGGAAATGTAGCTTTGGTAGACCGCGTTGGAAATTTAATCAGCGTAATCACAATTGTAGAATGGATGTTCTCTGGAGTTAAGAAAAAATATTTAGGTATTTTTCCGCTTCCAGGAGTTTCAGAAAAAGACATTCAGGAATCGACTAAATTTGGAGAAATTATGCTGGATTCTTTAAAACAGAATAACTTGGCACAGTTACAGCCAAAATTAGTCAATGCTGGAGCTGTAAAAATAAGTCCGTATTTAGTGACTGTTGACAAAACGGCCAATAAAATTTTCAATAAATGGTCAAACATCATTTCTAAAAATCAAAAAAACCGAAAAAAGCTGCTTAAAGTATTTAATGTTTATTTATTCCTTGCGATATGGTTAATTTCGCCAATAGTGTATATATTGCACCTTATTACCTATCCGCTTAAGTTAAAATCTATAAAAAAGGAAACTCAATATTATCAGGGAGTTTAGAAGACGAAATTTAAATTATGTTTGAAGTATATATTACAAAAGCTGCAAAATATTTGCCGAATGAAGCTGTTTCTAATGACGAAATGGAAGCCTATTTAGGACTTATCAACGATACCGCTTCAAAAGCAAGACGTATTATTTTGCGCAACAATAAAATTACAAGCCGATATTATGCTGTTGATAAAGAAGGAAAAAGTACTCACAGCAACGCAGAATTAACGAAAAATGCTATTTTGCCATTATTCGATAACGATTTTACGCCTCAGGATTTAGAAGTACTTTCATGCGGAACCTCAACTCCGGATATCTTTTTGCCTTCGCACGCTGCAATGGTTCACGGTTTATTAAAAAATAAATCGGTCGAATTAAACTCTTCAACTGGAGTTTGCTGCGCAGGAATGAATTCATTGAAATTCGGTTTTCTTTCAATAAAATCAGGAAATTCAAAAAATGCAATCTGTACAGGATCAGAAAAAGTTTCGACTTGGCTGAATGCTCAAAAATACAATCACGAGGCAGACAATTTAAAAAGCCTTGAAGAACAACCTATTATTGCTTTCAAAAAAGATTTTCTTCGTTGGATGTTATCTGATGGAGCCGGAGCTTTTTTATTGGAAAACAAACCAAAAGGTGAAATTTCACTAAAAATAGAATGGATGGAAGCTTTTTCGTATGCGTACGAATTAGAAACCTGCATGTATGCTGGAGGTGATAAAATGGAAAATGGAGAAATTAAATCATGGAGCGATTATGCACCAGAACAATGGTTGAATGAATCTGTTTTCTCTATAAAACAAGATGTAAAATTATTAGACGAATTTATCCTGTCAAAAGGTGCAGAAAGCATGAAAGACGCAATGGATAAAAACAACGTCAAATCTGAAGATATTACCTATTTTATTCCTCACGTTTCTTCCAACTTTTTTGTTGAAGGATTGAAAAAAGGGTTAACCGAAAGAGGAATTGGAATGGCAGATGAAAAATGGTTTATGAATCTTTCTAGAGTAGGAAATGTGGGCTCTGCTTCTATTTATCTGGCTGTTGAAGAATTAATGAATTCTGGAAATCTGAAAAAAGGAGATAAAATTTTATTATCTGTTCCGGAAAGCGGGAGATTTTCTTTCGCGTATGCGTACTTAACTGTTTGCTAATGGAAACAATGGCACTTTTAGAAAAAGAAATGGTAGAAAATTTATTACCGCAAAAGTTTCCTTTTGTGATGGTAGATGCTTTGCTTTCTTACACCGAAACTTCTTTGGTTTCTGGTTTAAAAATTCAGAGCGATAATATTTTCTTTACCAATAATACTTTTCTGGAAGCAGGTTTAATAGAACACATGGCACAATCTGTGGCATTGCATACGGGTTATCAATTTTTTCTAAAAAAAGAAAGCGCTCCAACCGGTTACATCGGATCTATTAAGGAAATTGAGATTAAAAAACTTCCAAAACTAAACGACAATATTCAGTCTGAAGTTACGATTTTGCAGGAATTTGCAGGAATCACTTTAGTCGATATTGTTACTTTTTTGAATAATGAAGAAATTGCCAGAGGACAAATGAAAACGGTTTTGGCAAAATAAACTTTTATAATGAAAACAACTTCTGCTGTTGACATACAAAATTATTTACCGCACCGAGCGCCGATGCTTATGGTGGATTTGATTTTGGATATTGATGCCGACTTTGTAGAAACCATTTTTTTAATAAAAGAAGACAATATTTTTGTTCAGAATAATGTTTTTAATGAAGCAGGTTTAATTGAAAATACCGCTCAGACTTGTTCTGCTATTGTTGGAAAAAAATACTTTTTTGATGACAACGGAACAGAAAATGAGAACGTAAATGTAATTGGATTTATCAGCGCCTTAAAAAATGTAATAATTCATTCGCTTCCAAAAGTTGGCGAAATTGTAATTACTAAAGCCGATTTGGTTTCAAAATTTGTAGGCGACGATTACACTTTATGCACAATGAGCTGTCAAAGTTCTGTTGAAGACCAGATACTTTTAGAATGCGAAATTAACTTGTTTATTCAGAAAACAGTTTCGTCTAGAGAGTCTTTTTAAGATTAAAAAATGGACAAAAAAACACTTTATCACCTAGGAATTCGATTAGGAATTTTAATAGTACTATTGATTTGTTTTTTTGGATTTAGCAGTGAGACATTTGCTCTATTTTTAACTCAATTATATTGTTTGTTTCTGCTATTAGAAATGATTTATTTTTTCATCAAAAAACGCAAAAATTTGGCCTTCATAAATCTTGGTTTTTTAATTATAATCGAAATCATACCGGTTTTGGTTTTACTAAGATTATTAGTTTAGTTTTTAATAATATCCATTATGGAAAAAAATAATGTACCTCAAGATAAAAGTAATTTAACGAAAAACAACGTTAAAGAACTTTTGTACGCAACAGATGAAAATGGCAATTACACCACAACATTAAGTACAGGTTGGGAACCTAAAACAATCGCACTTTCTAATTCTATTGACGAAATAAACGAAAGAATTGCCGAAGCCAAACAACAAGTTTTGAATAGCGAAGTGAGTCCGATTGTGTATTTTATGGAAGTCAATAAAATGGATCTTACTATTCTAGCAAGTTATGTAGGATTCTGGAAATGGCGCGTAAAAAGACATTTTAAGCCAGATGTTTTTGCAACTTTAAGCAATAAAATTTTGCAGAAATATGCCGATACTTTTGAAGTATCTATTGATGAATTAAAAAACAGCATTACCAAATAATGGAATTAACTTTCACACATCATCAGTCTGCTCATTGCGAAAATGGAGTAGCGTCAAATCTGCTAAAAAACAGCGGACTAAACATCAGCGAACCGATGGTTTTTGGTATTGGCTCTGGGTTATTTTTTGTGTATCTGCCTTTTATAAAAGTCAATTATGCACCGGCAATTAGTTACAGAACTTTGCCAGGACAGATTTTTAATAAAGTCGCAAATCGATTAAATTTAAAAATAAAAAGACAAAAATTTTCTTCTGTTTCAAATGCAAATAAAGCTCTGGACGAAAATTTAAAAAATAACATTCCGACGGGATTACAAGTTGGCGTGTACAATTTAAGTTATTTTCCAGACGAATATCGTTTTCATTTCAACGCACACAATTTAGTCGTTTACGGAAAAACCGAAACCGATTATTTAGTGAGCGATCCAGTTATGGAAACCGTTACAACATTAACACACGAAGAATTAGATAAAGTACGTTTTGCCAAAGGCGCTTTTGCTCCGCGCGGACAAATGTATTATCCGATTCAAGTTCCAAAAGATGTCGATTTGAAAAGCGCCATTATTAAAGGAATCAAAAATACATGTCGTGATATGCTCGCACCAATGCCGATTGTTGGTGTTCGCGGTATTAAATTTGTTTCAAAGCAAATTAGAAAATGGCCGATAAAACACGGAACTAAAAAAGCCAATCATTACTTGGCACAAATGGTTCGTATGCAGGAAGAAATTGGAACTGGAGGCGGTGGTTTCCGTTTTATTTATGCGGCATTTTTACAGGAAGCTTCGGTTATTTTGGGTAACGAAGAACTGAAAGAACTTTCTAAAGAAATGACAAAAATTGGCGATTCATGGCGAGATTTTGCTGTTGAAGCTTCGCGTATTTACAAAAACAGAAGTGCCAAAGAAGATGCTTACAATACAATTGCCGATGAACTTTTGGACATTGCCAATAGAGAAGAAATCTTTTTCAAAAAATTAAAAAAAGCGATCAGCTAAAACTGTATTTTGCAGTCTATCATTCAAATAGAATCCCTTTCGAAAAAGTACAAAAATGCAGAAATGTATTCTTTGAACAACGTTTCGCTAAACATAAATGAAGGTCAGATTTTTGGTTTACTGGGTCCAAATGGTGCCGGAAAAACCACTTTGATTTCCATGCTCTGCGGATTGGTTAAACCAACTTCAGGACATTTTTCAATTGATGGTTTAGATTATCAGCATCAGGCTTCAAAAATTAAAAAAATCATAGGTGTTGTTCCTCAGGAATATGCTTTGTATCCAACTTTGACTGCGAGAGAAAATCTACACTATTTTGGAAGTATGTACGGTTTGAAAGGTTCAGATTTGAAAGAAAAAGTTATCGAAGCTTTGGATCTTTTGGGTTTATTGAAATTTGCCGATAAACAAGTCCAAACTTTTTCGGGCGGAATGAAACGTCGTGTAAATCTGATTGCAGGAATTCTGCATAATCCAAAAGTTTTATTTTTGGATGAACCTACAGTTGGTGTTGATGTACATTCTAAAACTGCCATTATTGATTATTTAAAAGTTCTAAACCAAAACGGAACAACCATTATTTATACATCACATCATTTGGCTGAAGCCGAAGATTTCTGCACGCAAATAGCCATTTTAGATCAGGGACAGATTTATGCACAAGACACTCCGTCTGCATTGATTGAAACTACAAAAGATGCGAGAAATCTCGAAGATGTTTTTATTTCATTAACCGGAAAAGCGCTGAGAGATGATATATAAAATTTGGATGTCGGTGGTAAAAGAATTCCTTTTACTGAAAAGAGATTTAGGCGGATTGATCATTTTATTTATCATGCCTTTGGTGTTGGTTATTACAGTGACTTTAATTCAGGACAGCACTTTTAAAGCTGTAACCGATTCTAAAATTCAGATTCTGATCGTAGATAACGACAAAGGTTCTGTTGCAAAAACGGTTTTCGAAAATTTAGAAAAAAGCA
>NZ_CAMLIX010000241.1 GCF_946479975.1 uncultured Flavobacterium sp. | reverse complement strand
TTTTTGTTTCATAAAATGCAATATTTTTTTTGGAGGGGTGAAAATAATTTATACATTCGCAGAGAATTTAAATAATAAGACAAACAAAATGGCAAGTAACCGTTTTTATTTTAGCAACAACTTTTATTTCTTCTTTAGTAGAAGTGAGGATTGTGCTATGGTTATTTGAAAAATATAAAAGACAAATAAAACTAATATACAATCCTGATGCAAATCAGGATTTTTTTTTGACTATATGACAACTAAAATTGCAATACAAGGTATTAAAGGTTCTTTTCATCATCAGGTTGTGAAAGAGTATTTCTCTGAAAATGTGGATATTGATGAGTGTTTGTCTTTTGAAGAATTGATCGACAGCCTTATTGCCGGAAAATCGGATCAGGCGGTTATGGCGATCGAAAATTCAATTGCAGGTCCAATCATTCCGAATTATGCTTTGATCGACAAGAATAATTTGCACATTATTGGAGAGCATTATTTGAATATTCAGCAAAATTTAATGGCTTTAAAAGGTCAGAAAATTGAAGACATAAGAGAAGTTCATTCGCACCCAATGGCACTTTTGCAGTGTATGGATTTTTTGAAGCAATATCCAAACATCAAATTGGTTGAGGATAAAGATACAGCAGAAACGGCAAGAAGAATTCAGGAAAAACAATTAACAGGAATTGCTGCGATTGCAAGTGTAACGGCTTCAGAAATGTATGATTTAGATATTATTGCTTCGTCGATTCAGACGATTAAAAATAATATGACGCGTTTCGTAATCATTAAAAAGCAAAATTCATTTTTGCCAGAAAGCGAAATCAACAGAGCTTCTGTAAAATTTGAATTGGATCATAAAAGAGGAAGCTTAGCAGCAGTTTTGAATGTAATGAGCGACTGCAAACTGAATTTGACAAAAATCCAGTCGCTTCCAAAAATAGAAACGCCGTGGAAATATTCATTTTTCGTAGACGTAACATTCGAGAAATACGAAGATTTTGCAAAAGCAAAAGCGTTATTAAATATAATGGCCGAATATCTTAAAGTGTTGGGAGAATATAAAGATACAAGACCTTAAGGAAGATGAAATTTCAATTTTTTAAATTCCAAATTCCAAACCTTTAAGATTAAAAATAAAGAAACTCTAAAAAGAGAATATATATAAATCATGATTACAACAGCAAAACGATTAGACACAGTTGAAGAATACTACTTCTCATCAAAATTGAGAGAAGTTCGTCAATTAATGTCTGAAGGAAAATCGATCATCAATATGGGGATTGGAAGCCCAGATTTGAGTCCGTCAAAAGCAGTAATTGAAGCGGTGACCGCAGCGATTCAGGATGAAAATGGACATGGTTATCAAAGCTATCAGGGATTACCAGAAATGAGGCAGGCGATGGCAGATTTTTATCAAGATCAGTTTGGTGTTGCAGTGAATCCTAATAATGAGATTTTACCTCTTATGGGGTCAAAAGAAGGAATTATGCATATTTCGCTTGCATTTTTAAACCCAGGCGATCACGTTTTAATTCCGAATCCAGGTTATCCGACTTATACTTCGGTAACCAATTTGGTAGAAGCAGTTCCGGTTTATTATGATTTGAAAGAAGAAAATGCATGGGAACCAGATTTTGAAGCTTTAGAAAAATTAGATCTTTCGAAAGTAAAAATAATGTGGCTGGGATATCCGCACATGCCGACAGGAGCGAGAGGAAGTTTAGCGTTATTTGAAAAATTGGTTGCTTTTGCTAAAAAACACAACATATTATTGATCAATGATAATCCGTATAGTTTTGTTTTGAATGATAATCCGATGAGTTTATTGCAGGTTGAAGGCGCGAAAGATGTGGCTTTAGAATTAAACTCGCTAAGTAAAACTTTCAACATGGCAGGCTGGAGAGTCGGAATGGTTTTAGGAAATCCTGAAATTATTGATGCGGTTCTAAAAGTAAAAAGCAACATGGACAGCGGTATGTTTTACGGAATTCAGAAAGGAGCCATTGCAGCTTTAAAATGTGATAAATCTTGGTTTGAAGACCAGAATAAAATTTACAGACGCCGTAGGGAATTGACTGAAAAATTAGCAGAGAAATTAAACTGCAAAGTATATAAAGAAGGAGTTGGACTTTTTGTTTGGGCAAAACTTCCAGAAGGAATCGAATCAGCAGAGAAGTTCATTGACGAAATATTATATGAGAAACATATTTTCATTACACCGGGAACCATTTTTGGAAGCAATGGCGAAGGGTATATCAGATTCTCATTGTGTGTGAAAGAAGAAAAAGTGCAAGAAGCGATAGACAGATTTTAAAAATTTTAGATTTTAGAATGTAGATTTCAGATTTTTTGCCACAGTTTGTCATTTCGAATGAAAGGAGAAATCACACTTGGAACTCGACAAAGATTGGAGAAATAGCAGACGGAATTTCTAGTGTGATTTCTCCTTTCAGTCGAAATGACAAAAAGGACAGAAAAATCAAAAGGTCTTGAAAAAACGGGAAGTCCTAGCCCTGATAGAAGTGGAAATCCTTTTGCGTCTCGTTTTTTAACGAGACGGAAAAGATTGAAACGGATAGCAGGAAATAGCTTCAAATAAAAAAGAATATGAAAATATACGTAATAGGAATAGGATTAATTGGCGGTTCGATGGTGTTAGACATCAAAGGGCGTTATCCTGATGCGACTATTTTAGGAATCGATAATAACGAAAAACATTTGCAAGAGGCAATTGAACTTGGCGTTATTGACGAAGCAGGAAATTTTGAGGATCTAGAAAAAGCAGATTTTGTAATTGTTTCGGTTCCTGTTGATGTAGCGCTGACGGTTTTGCCTAAAGTTCTCGATGCAGTTGGAGACAAAACAATAGTTTTTGAAGTAGGTTCGACTAAAAAGCCAATTTGCGATGCAGTAGCCAATCACCCGAAAAGACGAAATTTTATTGCTACACATCCAATTGCCGGAACAGAGTTTTCGGGACCATCGGCAGCAATAAGAGGTTTGTTTCAAGGAAAAACAAACATTATTTGCGAAGTTGAAAAGACAGCTTTTAAATTACAGGAAAAAGCATTGAATCTTTTTACTTCAATTGGAATGAGAATTCGATATATGGATCCTGTTTCGCACGATAAACACATTGCTTACGTTTCGCATTTATCGCACATTAGTTCGTTTATGCTCGGGAAAACAGTAATGAACAAAGAAAAAGACGAGCAAGATATTTTTGACATGGCGGGAAGTGGATTTGAAAGTACGGTTCGTCTCGCAAAAAGTTCTCCCGCAATGTGGACGCCGATTTTCAAACAAAATAAGGAACACGTTCTGGAAACATTAGAAGCATACATTTCAAACCTGAGTCGGTTTAGGGATTTGCTGAAAGAAGAAGATTATAATGCCATTTTTGAAGAAATGGAAAGTACAAATAAAATAAAAGAAATACTAAACGGATTAACAACAACTAAGAAATAAAATTAAAATTAAGATGGAAAATAAGAAAGAAATGAGAAAGTGGTTAGAAGATTTCAATTTAAATCACCCACTTGTGATAGCTGGACCTTGTAGTGCAGAAACTGAAGATCAGGTTTTGAAAATCGCTCATGAATTAAAAGATTCAAAAGTAAGTGTTTTCAGAGCTGGAATCTGGAAACCAAGAACACGCCCAGGAGGATTTGAAGGTGTTGGTGAAATTGGATTAAAATGGTTGCAAAAAGCTAAAGCTGAAACTGGTTTATTAATGGGTACTGAAGTTGCGACTGCAGCGCACTGTAAACTGGCTTTAGAACACGATATCGACGTATTATGGGTTGGTGCACGTACAACGGCAAACCCTTTTGCAGTTCAGGAAATTGCAGATACATTAAAAGGAACTGATAAAATTGTTTTGGTAAAAAACCCAGTAAACCCAGATTTAGCTTTATGGTTAGGTGGTGTTGAGCGTTTACATATGGCTGGAATTGAGAAATTAGGAGTTATCCACAGAGGTTTCTCTACTTACGAAAAAACAAAATACAGAAATATTCCAGAATGGCAGATTGCTATCGAATTACAAAACAAATTCCCTGACTTACCATTAATCATCGATCCATCTCACATTACTGGAGATCGTAAAATGATTTTCGAAGTAACTCAAGAGGCTTTAGATTTGAATTACGATGGTATGATCATTGAAACGCACTACGATCCGGACAACGCTTGGTCGGATGCTGCGCAACAAGTAACTCCAGACGCTTTGAAACAAATCATTAAAGATTTGACTATCAGAAAAACGGATGATACTACAGATGAGTACAGTTCAAAAATGACGAAACTAAGAGCTAACATCGACGTTCTAGATGCTAATTTATTAGAGTTATTAGGAAAACGTATGAAAGTGGCTGACGAAATTGGTCAAGTGAAAAAAGATGCAAACGTTGCAATTCTTCAAAACAACCGTTGGAACGAAATCTTAGGAAAAATGATTTTAGAAGGTGAGAAAAAAGGTCTTACTGAAGAATTCGTTTTAAGAATGTTCAAAGCAATTCACCAAGAAAGTATTGGTCACCAAGAGAAAATTTTTAACGCATAATTTTTTTTAAAACCATATAAGTGATATAAGTTAATTTTAGTTTTTTTGAATTCTAATTTAAAGTTTTCTTATAGCTTTAATTAAAAATAGATTACAAATATTAAACCCGACAAGCTTAAAAACCTGTCGGGTTTTATTTTTTTATAAGATATTCTACCGTTTAACCGTTAAGAAGTCTGGCCTTAAAATAAACACCAAGCTAAAGCTCTTTTGTAGTTCCGAAGGAACAAATTATATTGTAGGGCTGGACTTCAGTCCAGTTTGATTTAGGAAAGGTTTTAAAAAAAAAACATAGCCCAAGGTTTCAACCTTGGGAACGCAATGCATATTTCAATCTTTGTCTCCCACGGTTAAAAACCGTGGGCTATGTTTAAAAATATTCATTTATCTTTGCAGAGATTTAGTTTTCAAATCTGAAATCTAAAATCTGAAATCTAAAATTAAAGAATGACAGGACTCGTTTACAAATCTACAGGAAGCTGGTACACCGTAAAATCTGATAAAGGAGATTTTGTGGAATGCCGTATGAAAGGGAAATTCCGAATTAAGGGAATAAAAAGTACCAACCCTATTGCTGTAGGCGATATTGTTGATTATGAATTGGATGAAACTTCGGATACTGTAACAGGAACAATTCATAATATTCACGAAAGAAAAAATTATATCGTGCGTAAATCGGTGAATCTGTCGCATCAAATGCATATTATCGCATCAAATATCGATCGCGTTTTTTTATTGATTACGATTAATAATCCGCCAACGACCTTCAATTTTATAGATCGTTTTTTGGTAACTGCCGAGGCATATAATATCGAAACAATTCTAGTTTTTAATAAAATAGATACTATTGATGAAGCAACGCTTGATGATCAATTATATATGCAATATGTTTATCAGCAAATTGGTTACAAATGTCTTCGTGTTTCATCAACAGAAATGAAAGGAGTTGATGAATTAAAAGAAATGATGATTGGTAAAGTAAGTATGTTTTCAGGACATTCGGGTGTCGGAAAATCGACTTTGGTAAACGCGATGGAACCTTCTTTGCATCTTAAAACGAAAACCATTTCTGAGGCTAGTAAACAAGGTCAACATACTACAACTTTCGCAGAAATGTATGATTTGTCATTTGATGCCAGAATTATCGATACACCAGGAATTAAAGGTTTTGGAATTGTGGATATGGAAAAAGAAGAAATCAGTGGTTATTTTCCTGAATTCTTCAAACTGAAAGATCAATGTAAATTCAATAATTGTCTTCATAAAGAAGAACCACATTGTGCAATCAAAGCAGCTCTTGAAAAAGATGAAATCGCTTGGTCACGTTACAATAGTTATCTTAAAATATTGGAAGGCGATGACGAACATTATCGTACAGATACTTATGGAGAAGATCGCGCAGCGAGTGATGAAACGAGGAAGTAATTGTAAATTCCAATTTTTCAAATTCCAAATTCCAATTTTAATCTTTGTGTGTAAAAAAATCCAAATTCCAATTGAATAACGTAATGTTTAGATTGTAGAGATGCACTGCAGTGCATCTAACGAACGGTAAATCTATAAAATCCTTTAATCTGTGGCATAAAAACCACAATTCTCAATACTAATGAAAATAGTAATTCAAAGAGTTTCTCAAGCATCTGTAACGGTTGATTCTAATATTGTTGCAGAAATTCAAAAAGGTTTATTGGTTTTAGTCGGAATTGAAGATGCTGACACGCAGGAAGATATTGACTGGCTTGCTGGAAAGATCATAAAAATGAGAATTTTTGGAGACGAAAATGATGTTATGAACTGCTCGATTCAAGATATTGATGGCGAAATTATTGCTGTGAGCCAATTTACGCTTCATGCTTCTACAAAAAAAGGAAATCGTCCTTCGTATATAAAAGCTTCCAAACCAGATTTTGCAATTCCGATGTATGAAAGTTTTGTAAAATCGCTTGAAAAAGAGTTTGGAAAAAAAATCCAAACCGGAATTTTTGGCGCCGACATGAAAGTAAATCTTTTAAACGACGGCCCTGTAACGATTGTAATGGACAGTAAAAACAGGGAGTAAAATATTAATAAACATTTGTTAAGAATTTCTAAAAATAATATATATTTGAAGAAATTCCCTACTAATGAAAAACCACTATTTTACGTTAATTTTTCTGTTTTTTATTATTCCTTCCTTTGCTCAAAAGAGCGATTATTCTGTTCTAAAAATCTCCGATAGTCTTAAAGAAAATGCAAATGCTGTTCTTCGTTTAGATCAGATGGATATTACTATTGCTTCACAGCGAAGTATGAACATTAAGAAACAAAGAATTGTTACGGTTTTTAATCAAAAAGGGGTCAATGAAATAGATGGTTACGAATATTATGATAAGACAACTTCTATAAAAAATATCGAAGCTATTGTTTACGATGCTTTTGGTAATGAAATCAAAAAAATTAAAAGAAAGGATTTTAGAGATCAAAGCGCTGTGAGTGGCAGTACTCTTTTTTCAGATAATAGAGTTCTTTTTTTAGATTATACTCCAATTTCATATCCATTTACTGTGGCTTACACAAGCGAAATAGAAACTTCAAATACTGCTTTTATACCAAAATGGTATTTTCTCGGCGCTTATAATGTCAGTGTCGAGAACTGTATTTTAAACCTATC
>NZ_CAMLIX010000240.1 GCF_946479975.1 uncultured Flavobacterium sp. | reverse complement strand
GTTATTGTTAAAGATCTACTTCCATCAGGTTTCAAATTCTTAAGTGCTGTGACATCAACAGGAACTTATAATGAGGTTACTGGACTTTGGAATGTTGGAGCGATCGACATCAATGCAGTACAAACATTAAAAGTAAAAGCTTATGTTTTACCTGCAGGTAATTTTACAAACGTTGCAGAGGTTATTGCAGCAAATGAAGTTGATATAGATTCTACTCCTGGAAATAATAAGTTACAGGAAGACGATCAAGACGAAGTAACTTTAGAAACTATAGTTCCTTTAGGTATACCAGAAGGATTTACGCCAAATGGTGATGGTATAAATGATGTTTTCGAAATAGAACATTTACAAGTATTGTATCCAAACTTTAGTATGGAAATAGTAAACAGATATGGTAACCTTGTCTACAAGTACAAACACAATGGAGACAAGTTTGAAACACCATTATGGTGGGATGGTCATTCTACAGGAAGAATGAACGTATCTGGAGAAACGGTTCCAGCAGGAACATATTTCTATACCATTTACTTTAACAATGACGAAAGAAAGCCACAAACAGGCTGGGTATATTTAAAAAAATAAAACTATTCTTTAAGGAGAGAAGAGGGTAAAAATTTTTCTCTCCTTTCAAAAATTAAACTCATTTTTATGAAAAAAATTAAAATACTAATTGGATTTTTTGTTTTGCTACTTTCCACTAGTACTATTTTTGCTCAACAAGATCCTCAGTATACACAATACATGTCTAACATGAATATTATAAATCCTGCGTATGCCGGATCAAAAGGAGTTACAAGTATTGGAATCTTAGGAAGAACACAATGGGTAGGAGTAGATGGTGCGCCACAAACTGCAACATTATCTATTAATAGTCCTGTCGGAAAAAACGTGGGATTAGGATTTTCTGTTATTCATGACGAAATCGGACCAGTAAAAGAAGACAACGTTTATGTAGATTTCTCTTATACTTTAAATTTATCTGAAGAAGATAAGTTTGCATTTGGTATTAAAGCGGGAGCCACATTTCTAAATGTAAGAGAATTTATTACCGTAGATCCAGATCCGTTAAATGCGCCAATAAACCAAGTTGCACCAAATTTCGGAGTGGGTTTAATGTATTACAACGATCGTTTTTATGCGGGATTATCGGTACCCAATTTTATTGAATCAAGATATTTGGATAATAAAAACGGAATCGTATCATCAGCCTCAGAAAAGAAACATTATTTTCTTACTTCAGGATATGTATTTGATTTAGATGAAAACTTAAAACTGAAACCTTCTACAATGTTAAAAGCTGCTCCAGGAGCACCACTTTCAGTTGATTTGTCTTTGAACTTATTGGTACAGGAAAAAGTAGAGTTTGGAGTTTCAATGAGATTAGATGACTCCATAAGCGGTATGATTGCTTACAATATTAGTCAGGATATGAGAATCGGATATGCTTACGATTATACAACTTCTAATTACGGAGTGTTTAATTCAGGATCGCACGAGATCATGATATTATTTGACTTGTACAAGAAAAAAATAAAAAGCCCTCGATTTTTCTAAAAAAAATAAGATATGAAAAAAATTACTTTACTTATAATATTGTTATTTGGAGCTGTCGTCTATTCTCAAAATTATACTATTAAAAATATTGAGGCCAATACCAAATATTCTGATTTTGGCCTAACCTATTATGGTGAAAACGGCGCAATATACGCTTCATCAAAAAGAACAAAACAATCAACCAAAAGAAAATGGTATTTTAACAGCCAGCCATTTTTAGAATTATACAAAGCCACTGTAAACGCTAATGGTGAATTGGTAGATCCTGAATTGTTTTCTAAAGACTTAAATACTAAAATGCATGAATCTAATGTAACATTTACAAAAGATTTAAAAACGGTATATTTTTCTAGAGACAACTACGATAGTAAAAAATACAGTACAAATGATAAAGGCTGGGTTTTAATCCAATTATATAAAGCAGATATCGATACTGATGGAAATTGGAAAAATATAACCAAACTGCATTTCAATAGCGATCAATTTGATACGGGTCATCCTTCGTTAAATTCGAATGACACAAAGTTATATTTTGCTTCAAACAGACCAGGTTCAATGGGACTTACAGATATCTGGGCAGTAGATATAAAAAGTGACGGCACTTATGGCGAACCCTATAATTTAGGACCAGAAGTGAATACTACAAAAAGCGAAATGTTTCCTTTTATTGATGCAGATAATGTACTTTATTACTCTTCAAATGGAATGAAAGACGGAAATGGTGGTTTAGACATCTATGCCATAAAAGTCCAAGATAAAAAAGGCTTTGGAGAAGCGGTAAATCTAGGTTTTCCAATAAATACGGCCAAAGATGATTTCTCATTGGTTTTTCAAAAGGGAAAAAAAACAGGTCACTTTTCATCTAATAGAGATGGAGGAAAAGGAGATGATGATATTTACTCTTTCGAAGAATTAATCAATCCGATTACTGCAAAATGCGACCAATTTGTTCAAGGAACTGTTCGTGAAAAAGAAACTGGCGCACTTTTGCCAGGCGCTTTAGTAACGTTATACAGCGCAAATGGAAACAAAGTTGAAAGTATAGTTGCTGATAAATTTGCTGTTTTTAATTTTAAAGTAAACTGCGATTCTTCATATAAAGTGACTGCCGTAAAGGACTATTATGATATGGATGAAAAGACTTTTGCCTCTACAAATGAAGCAAATCTAGAGCTTGCTCTTAATTTAGATTTGGGCTCAAGTGAGTTTGTTTACGTACGAGGTAAACTAATGATTAAAATTAACCCGATTTACTTTGATTTAGACAAATCATTCATTCGTCCTGACGCGCAGCTTGAATTAGAGCGAGTAGTTAGAATTATGCAGAAATACCCAAAACTTAAAATTGACTTAGGCTCTCATACTGACAGTAGAGCAAACGATTCATACAATTTAGCGTTGTCTAACAGAAGAGCAAAATCCTCTAAAAATTGGATCGTAAGTCAAGGAATCAATGCCAGCAGAATTAAAGCAGAAGGTTACGGAGAAACAGAATTAGTAAATAAATGTTCAAACGGTGTAATTTGCTCTGAAACAGATCATCAATTAAATCGAAGAACTGAATTTATAATTGTGAATCCCGAAGTTATAAAAGAAGTAGATGGACCTGTAGATTTAGTCTCTGTTAAAAATAGCGATGTCCACTAACTAAAAAGTAAATAAAAAACCAACCAAAGAGAGACTGCCTACATATATTAGGTGGTCTCTTTTGTTTTAGACGAGATTTAAAGCAATTTTTGTTATACCATTAAAAAACAACAAGCCTTTAAACATATTGTTTAAAGGCTTGTTTTATTGTTAATAAAGCTAAAGTGATTGCATTAATAACAGATTTTTATTCTATTGTGATCTTAGTGATTGTGATTTTTTTGTTCAAAATTTAAATAAGGGATGAAGCCGATTAGTTCTGTTAGTTTTGTATAGTCAACAAGTATTTCCTCTTCTTTTTTTATTCCTCTTATGGCTATTAATTCTAATTTATCAGAATGATAAGAAATAAATGTATTTGGAGTATCTGAATGATTACAATATCTACCCAAATCTTCTGTTTCCCACCACGATTTAGACATTTGTTTCTGAAATAGGTATCTCGAATTTTTACTTGTTGGTTTATTAGTAACCCAAATACCAATACATTCTTCAGGCTCAATGTTTGCAGTAGCAGTTATTTTAATATTTGTAAGGTCCCTTTTATTGATTTTGTACTTCATTTTTAATTTCAGATCGGATCTTTTGGTTTAATATTATGCGTTAAAATTCCATTAGCAAAATAAGTATGAGAAGGACTTAAAGACATTGGGTAAATCTTTCTTTCATCTAAATTTATAGAAATAGAAACTACCGTTATAATTTCCTCATTAATACCATACAAATTATCTCCAATTATAACATCTTTAAGAGAGATAAATTTCCAAACTCCTTCACGTTGAATTAATTGAGAATGCTCAGGAGTTGCCTCTAATAAACCATTATTAATAATGATGGTTTTATACGAGATCTCTGTTTTGATACTAGTTATTGGAGATGAAATTCTAGTTTCTGAAAGAGAGCCTGATGACCATTTGTATAGTTCGTAAACATTATTTGTATCCTCGAGTGTTTCTATTTCAGATGAAAGTAATAAATCATTTACAGCTAATGTTTCTATTGTTTTTTGAGACCCATTTGGTAAGGTAATTAAAGTTCCTTCAACAAAACAGTTGGCAGAACCAGTCTTGTAACCGTAAGAAGAAGAAAAAGCAGAGTAATTTCCAGCTGCATCAAATGCTCTAACCTGGAAATAATATTGGGTATTATAACTTCCATTGTCATCATAAAAGGTAATAGCCCCTGTGTATCTTGTACTCCATGCGCCTGAAGTTCCTGTTTTTCTCTGCAATTCGTATCCGGCAACCCCTTTATTATCAGTAGAATCGTTCCATGCAATGTATATTGAGTTCTGTCCATTTGCTCCACTACCAGCATCACAGTATAAACCAGTCGGAACAGTTGGAGGAGTTGTGTCTACGGCACTTACAAATTGATACACATTTGAGAAGATGGATGGCCTGCTAGCCTCTTCTATTTGATACCACGTAGTTACTGTAGGAATAGGGACACTTCTTGGTGAGCTTGGTCCGGCAGTATCTGTTGTCCATGGTCCATTTGCTGAGCTTGTGCTTCTTTTTACCGTCAGGGCTGAAGGTGAATAGCCAGTTCCACTTACGGTAAAATAGATGTATCCTGAATTATAGCTTGTAATTGTGATAGAAGGCGCAGTTGCCGCATGATTATAATTGTAAAATTCAGAAACTCTATGAGGTGCAACACCATCCGGTTTGGACGGAGAATATGGAGACAAAGTCCCATATCCTCCCGTTGATGCATTTGCTAATGAAATTGGTGAACCCGAGGGTTTACCCAATTCGATATTTATTTGGTTTAAAGATATTGAACCGCTTACAGGTAGTGCCATTATTCACTTAAGTTTAGATGTTTAATAATTAATTTTAGTTTTTTATCCTCGTTATCTATTTGTAGCTGCTGGTGTTTTACAGCTTCAAATAATATCGCAACAGCATTTTGATATTTGACAGCCTTAGTTCCGTCTTCATGAGTGATTACTAATTCGGGGAAACTTTCTTCAAGTTCCTGAGCAATAAAGCCAACATTATTTTTTTGTTCATTATCGATTCTATCATATACAACTCCTCTTGAAGCTTGAATTCTTTCGATTACGTTCTCAATAGGTCTAATATTTTCTTTAAATCTTGAATCAGAAAAAGCAGTAACATCTCCGGTTACAGTTAATGAAGCTCCAGTAATAGCTCCAGAGAATGCCGAAAAAGAGGCATAATTACCAGAATGTAAAATATCATACCATGCATTCCAAGTTGTATCAATTCCTTTACGGAGTCTAAGACCTGGCAGTCCTGAGCCATTAACACCTGTCTCATTTCTAAATGCTAATTGATATGAAGAATCTCCTGTTGAAGATGTAGTACCCTCCCATGGAGTAAATGTCATAACTCCAGCATAATTTCCAGAACCGTTAACAACTGCTGAATTAACAAAATCAAAGTTGACTGATCTTGCAAATGTATTCGGCAATCGATCACTTAGAGTTCTAGGTCCATCATTAAATGCTATTCTTCTTGAAGATGTTGCTGTTTCAGCGTTTCCGCCAATACTTAATGAACCGGCTATTCCTGTTAAACCTATACCAGATCCATAAAAAGCGGGTGCAATTACGGACATATTAAAATCAGCATTACCTGTACTTGGTGATAATCTAAAATAAGAAGTTCCATCTCTTCCTATAGAAAATGAATCGCGACCTACACTATTTGTACCTACGCCAAGATCCCAACTTGAAGAAGCAGTTGGATTAGCGCCAAATCTAATGGTTGCACCACTCATTGAGCCAGTATAACCATTTTGTCCATTTTCAGTGTAACAAATATGAGGGTTAGCATGCATGACCCACTTGTCTGGATGGGAACTAAATAGTGTAGGATAAGCTGATCCTGCCCATAGATTTAATGCACCAAAATTACCTGCTATAGGAGATTGGATTGTTGATATCGTTCCAGAGAATTCAGAAAAAGCGGAGTAGTTTGTATCTGTCAATACGGTCTTCCACGAAGTCCATTCTGAAGGCCCATTATAACTGTTGCTGCCTCTAAATTTCATACTACTTCCGTCTCTTGCGATAGTCAACTGCTGCCTGCCATCACCTGAACCCATATGCAATGTCGATGTATAATTTAATCCAGAGGATGGATGCTCTTCTCTCACAATCGTTGAAATATTGCCTGTCAAAGTATCTATTTGATACCCTGATTGATAAGGAAATCCATTTGAATTTCCAGTTACACTTATCGGCCATGTTCCCGAAGCGTTAGAGCCATTTAATTTAACGGCATAATTAGTCAAATTTTCAGTATCTAGAATAGTCCTCCATCCTGACCAGGAACCGGAAGTCATATTTCTACTCATTAAATTACCATTCCAAAAAGAATTGGCGATTTGAAAGCCGTAACCATCAGATCCTGACCAGTCACCACCCGCAATATTAATCCAATTCCACCAATTATTATTTGGCATTCCGTTAACCATATTGCCATAGAAAAAACCTGATGGATTTGTTTCATCTGAAGTGTTTGCATTTCCATCATTTTTGGATATTGAGCGTCCTCTTGCATTTTCACCTTTAACTACATTATTTGGATTAAAATTTCCAGTATGTAGTGCTGTGTTTCCATTTATTGTAACATTGTTTCCTAATGGGTTGATATCTAGCGGATTTCCATTGTGCGATTGTATGAAATTTCTACCTGAGTCGGTTCCAATTGCAAAATTTGAATTTATTGGAGAACTGCTATTTGGAGATACCTTTAATAGGATATTGTCGTTTCCATCATGCCAAATTCGATTCCATCTATTCCAGTTGTTGCCGTCTCCATTTCTGGATCTAAAATACATTTCATTACCAGCATAAACTGAATTTAATTGCAAGCCATAACCTCCTGCATCAAAATGAACTAATGGACCATTTGCTGGTGCATTGTTTGAATATGTAAATCCTGATTTACTTCCGAGAATTGTATTTGCATCTAAGTTTGTCCATCCATCATACCATCTATTTGTTGCATTTGTAGCCAGTCCTAAAGTATTTATGAAATTTTCAGGGGTATAAT
>NZ_CAMLIX010000239.1 GCF_946479975.1 uncultured Flavobacterium sp. | reverse complement strand
GTAGAAACATCTTCTCCCTGATCGTTTTTCATCGCTTCAGAGAAAAATTCTTTAATCAGTTTGGTTCCGTATGGCGTTTCAACATATTTACTGTTGGCAACACGAGAAATCGTCGAAATATCCAAACCAACCATATCTGCAATATCTTTTAAGATCATTGGTTTTAGTTTGGTTTCATCGCCATCTAAGAAAAATTCTTCCTGATAATGCATAATTGCATTCATGGTTACAAAAAGAGTTTCCTGACGTTGTCTAATCGCGTCAATAAACCATTTAGCAGAATCCAGTTTTTGTTTTATAAACTGAACCGCATCTTTTTGCGCTGAAGATTTATCACGAGAATCTTTGTACGTCTGCATCATTTCCTGATAATCTTTAGAAACGTGCAAAGAAGGAGCATTTCGTCCGTTTAAAGTCAGTTCTAATTCGCCATCCACAATTCTGATAGCAAAGTCTGGAACAACATTTTCGGTAACTTTATTATTTCCTGTAAAAGAACCGCCTGGTTTTGGGTTTAATCTTTCAATTTCGTGAATTGCTTTTTTAAGCTGTTCGTTCGAAATACTGTATTTCTGTAATAACTTATCGTAATGTTTCTTCGTAAAAGCATCAAACTGATTTTCGATAATGTCAATCGCTAAATCAACATATTCGGTTGGCGTTTTATGTTTTAACTGAAGCAATAAACATTCCTGCAAATCACGCGCGCCAACTCCCGCTGGTTCCAATTCGTGAATCACCGTCATCATTTTTTCGACCATTGCTTCATCAGTGTAAATTCCCTGAGTAAAAGCCATATCGTCAACAATATCTGGAATACTTCTGCGGATGTAACCCATATCATCAATACTCCCAACTAAGAATTCAGCGATTTCGCGCTCTTGATCATTCAAAATAAAAGTATTCAGCTGATTGATTAAATCCTGATGAAAGCTTATCGGAGAAGCAAAAGGAGTTTCGCGCTCTTCTTCGTCGCCATAATTATTAACCTGAGTTTTGTAATCAGGCGTATCGTCGTCGCTTAAGTATTCGTCAATGTTAATGTCGTCTGCTTCGATTCTGTCCGATTCTGCATCGTCATAATCGTCGTAGTCTTCATTTGCAAATTCATCAGCTTCATATTCGTCTTCTTTTCCAGCTTCAAGCGCCGGATTTTCGTTCATTTCTTCCAATAAACGCTGTTCAAAAGCTTGCGTAGGCAATTGAATTAACTTCATCAGCTGAATTTGCTGTGGAGATAATTTTTGTGATAATTTTAAATTTAAAAATTGCTTTAGCATAGAAAAAGGTGCTAAGTTACTAAGGTGCTAAGGCACTAAGTAACTTATCTTATGTTTACGAATTAATTCGTTTAATTATTTTATTTATATTTTAAAACCTTAGAATCTTAGTACCTCAGTACCTTAGAACCTCAGATTAAAACTCTGCACTTCCAGGAGTTCTTGGGAAAGGAATTACGTCTCTAATGTTTGTCATACCAGTTACAAACAATACCAAACGCTCAAATCCTAAACCGAAACCTGCGTGTGTTGCAGAACCGAATCTTCTGGTGTCTAAATACCAGTATAATTCTTCTTCGTCGATTTCTAAAGCTTTCATTTTTTCAACCAAAACATCGTAACGTTCTTCTCTTTCAGAACCACCAACGATTTCTCCAATTCCAGGGAAAAGGATGTCCATTGCACGAACAGTTTCTCTTCCTGGTTCTGTGTTGTCGTTCAAACGCATGTAAAACGCTTTGATGTTTGCTGGGTAATCAAACAAAATTACCGGACATTTAAAGTGTTTTTCTACTAAATAACGCTCGTGTTCTGACTGTAAATCAGCTCCCCATTCGTTGATAATATATTGAAATTTCTTCTTTTTATTTGGAGTTGAATCTCTTAAAATGTCAATTGCTTCAGTATAAGAAACACGTTTGAAGTTGTTTTCTAAAACGAAGTTTAATTTCTCTAACAACGCCATTTCGCTTCTGTCTGCTTGTGGTTTTGATTTTTCTTCTTCTAAAAGTCTTCCTTCTAAGAATTTCAAATCATCCTGACAATTGTCTAAAGCATATTTAATTACGTACTGAATAAAATCTTCAGCCAAATCCATGTTGTCATCCAAATCATTGAACGCAACTTCCGGCTCGATCATCCAGAATTCTGCCAAGTGACGAGAAGTATTTGAGTTTTCTGCTCTAAACGTTGGTCCAAAAGTATAAATCTGACCCAAAGCCATTGCAAAAGTTTCTCCTTCTAATTGTCCAGAAACTGTCAAGTTCGTATGTTTTCCAAAGAAATCTTTTTTGAAATCGATGTTTCCTTCTTCATTTTTAGGAAGATTATCAAGTGGCAAAGAAGTTACCTGGAACATTTCTCCAGCACCTTCAGCATCAGCTCCCGTGATAATTGGCGTGTTTACATACACAAAACCTTTTTCCTGAAAATATTTATGAACAGCAAATGACAATACCGAACGCACACGCATAATCGCACCAAAAGCATTTGTACGAACACGCAAGTGAGCGTTTTCGCGTAAAAATTCTAAAGAGTGTTTTTTCGGTTGCATTGGGAATTTCTCCGCATCAGAATCTCCAAGGATTTCCAATTTAGAAACCTGAATCTCATATTTCTGACCTGCACCTTTACTTTCAACCAAAGTTCCAAAAACAGAAACCGCAGCTCCAGTCGTGATTCTTTTTAAAGTTTCTTCTGGAGTATTTTCAAAATCAACAACACATTGAATATTATTAATTGTAGAACCGTCATTAAGCGCGATGAACTGATTATTTCTAAAAGTTCTCACCCATCCTTTTGCATTCACTTCCTGTAGCGTCGTCGTACTGTTTAATAAGTCTTTAACCTTTGTGTGTTTCATTTTAATTTTAGATTTTTAGTCCCGAAGTATCGGGAGATTTTAGATTAAAAAAAATCAGTGTTTTTTATATCGAATTGCAAATATAAAAGATATTAATTAATTTTTGAAGCTGTTTCCTGCTATCCGCTATATCTTTCTATTTTTAAAGAAAAAATAGAAAGGATGTCGCTTCTATCAGGGCTAGGATATTCGTTTTCAAAAGAAGTAATTTTTTACTTCAAGTTTTGTTTATAGCCATTTTTGTCATTTCGACGAAGGAGAAATCTCCGTAAAAACTCGACAAAGTTATGAATTGCTGTGCGGAGCTACTCGTGGAGATTTCTCCTTCGTCGAAATGACAAACTTTGCTATTAATTTCTAATTTTTATGTTTCTGAAGATTCTCATTTAATATTTTCATGAGTTCAGCATGATTTATTTGCATTGAAACTGCTGAAAGGCAAAAAGGTGAACCGTACTCGTTAAAATTATACTGAATCATTTTTCTTCGTAATAAATTGGTTTCCTTTTCAATCCAGAAATCAGGATTGTTAACTTCAATAAGTACCATTTTTTGGCTTTGTATTTTCAGTTCTGCAAAACCTTCAATATTGCTCCAATTTATAAATTCTGATGAATTCTTTTTTGGATTTACATCAATTCCATTTTCGTCAATAATTAGAAAAAGTTTGTTTTTAACCAATTGTTTAATCGAAATATAAGCTGCGAAACCAAAAAACAAAACAGAAATAATTCCTATACCTTTTATGAAAGTTGGGTTTCTTGATTGAGAACTAGCTAAAATTTCAGCATTTATAAACGCCCAAATTCCTCCAATAACAAACATAATGGAGGCGATTAACAGTAAAAACGATTTTTTCTTGCTTGAGTAAATTTCGATTTTGTCCATTGCTTTTAATTCGCGCCAATTCGTGAAATTTATGGCAAAAAACTATTTTTCCAAATTATTATTCTCCAATTCCTCTTTCTTAGTTTTCTTTTTTTCAAAAGTCAAAACCAAAGAAGGCAGAACAACCAAATTAGCGAACATCGCAAAAACCAAAGTACAAGAAATTAATCCTCCTAAAGCAATCGTTCCGCTGAAACTTGATAAAGTAAAAGTCGCAAAACCTAAAATCAAAACTACAGAAGTGTAGAAAGTACTTACTCCAGTTTCTCTTAAAGCGCTGAAAACCGATTTTTTTACTTTTCCTTTATTCTGAATCAGATCGTGTTTGTATTTCGCCATAAACTGAATCGCATTATCAACCGAGATTCCGAAAGCGATACTGAATACCAATATCGTTGAAGGTTTTAGCGGAATTCCGAAATAACCCATTAATCCAGAAGTGATGCAAAGCGGTAAAATATTCGTAATCAAAGAAGCCATTACCATTTTGAAAGAACGGAATAAATACAACATCAAAAAGGCTATCGTCAAAATCGCAAAAAGCAACGATTCGATTAAGTTGTGTGCCAGGTAAGTTGTTCCTTTTTGGAAAACCAATGCTTTTCCTGTAATCGTAACTTCAAAACGGTCTTTCGGGAAAATTTCATTGATTTTATTGCGAAGTTTTCCTTCTACTTTCGCCATCTCATCTGTTCCAATATCTTTCATGAAAGTCGTGATTCTCGCATATTGTCCCGTCGAATCAACGTAAGCTTTCATTAGATTTTCTTTGCTGTTTTTTGTCGCATTTTTAGCATAACTTAAAATGAAAGTCTGCTCTTGCGAAGTTGGCAATTGGTAATATTCTGGATTTCCGTTGTAGAAAGCCTGTTTCGAATATTTAACCAAATTCACCACAGAAACTGGTTTTGCCAATTCTGGAATTTCAGAAATAGTATTCTGCAATTCATCCATTTTACGAATGGTCGAAGCCTTCATAACACCTTTTTTCTTCTTAGTATCCACCATAATTTCAAGAGGCATTACTCCGTTAAATTCCTTTTCGTAAAATAAAATATCTTTAAAGAAAGAAGCGCTTTTTGGCATTTCACCAATCAAACTTCCAGAAACTTTCATTTGTCTCACTCCGTTTAAACTTACAAGAAAAAGTATAGCATAAATCGTGTAAACAATAGTCTTTTTACCTTTTACAATATTTGTAACAGTATTTAAAAGCGTCGAAATATACGTTTTGTCTAAGTGATATAAATGTTTCGCTTTTGGCAAAGGCATAAAACTGTAAATAATTGGCACTATAAAAAGTGTCAAAGTATAAACGGAAAGTACGTTAATAGAAGTTACTAAACCGAATTCAAAAAGCAATTCGTTTCCTGTAATCATCAAAGTTGCAAAACCAATTGCAGCCGTTAAATTGGTCATCAAAGTCGATGATCCAATTTTAGAAATCACACGCTGTAGAGCTTTTGCCTGATTGTTGTGTATTTTAATTTCCTGCTGGTATTTATTAATCAGGAATATACAGTTTGTAATTCCGATTACGATAATCAACGGCGGAATAATAGCTGTTAAAATAGTGATTTTATAACCAAATAATCCAAGCGTTCCAAACGACCAAGTTACGCCGACAATTAAAATACAAATCGAAATAAACGTAGCTCTAAACGAACGGAAAAAGAAAAAGAAAATCAACGAAACCGTCAATAAAGACGCGCCAATGAAAAGTCCGATTTCGCCTTTCATATTGTCCGCATTGATAGTTCTGATGTACGGCATTCCCGAAACTTTCAAGTCAATTCCAGTTGTTTTTTCGAATTTATCGATTTTCGGAACCAGATTTTGAAGGATAAAAGTTTTTCTGTTTGCAGTATTTACCAGATTTTTGTTGATGTAAACTGCAGAACGAATACTACCGCTTTCTTTATTGAATAATAATCCTTCGTAAAAAGGTAAATTATGAAACAATTCATATTGAACGGTTTTCAAATAAGCAGGATCGAGAACTTTGCTTTGATCGATAAATGGAGTTAAAACAAATTTTTCGTTAACGGTATCTTTTTCCAGTTTTTTCAAATCGTTTAAAGAAACAACCAAATCAACTTCTTTAGATTTTTTTAAACCCGTCATTAACTCATTCCATGCAGCATAATTTTTTGGAGTAAAGAATTTCGGATCTTTAAAACCAATCACTACAAGATTTCCTTCTTCGCCAAACTTATCAAGGAACTTTTGATACTCTTTATTTGCAATATGATCTTTAGGAAGCAAATTAGCCTCAGTATAAGTCATAGCAAGGTTTTTCCACTGATAACCAAAGAAAATTGTTAAAGCAGAAAGTATAACCAGAATCGTAATTCGGTTTTTAAGTATGATTCGGGCCAATTTTTCCCAAAATCCAACTTGGATAGTGTTTTTCATAAAATCTTTAAAAATGGATGCAAATGTAGTGAAAAGTGCTCGAAATCATAATTAAACGATTGTATTTTACTTAATGTTAACACAAATTAGAATTCTATCAATTGTCATAATTTTCTTGGTTTTTATTATTTAGTCGTTAGCTTTTCTCATATTTGTGGTAAAAACGAAAATTTAAAACAAAGTCATACCTAAAAGAACTTTATAAATATGGATGATTCTAAAGTAAATAAATTTTACATTATCATTTTAAGCCTATTATTATTTGGGGCTTCATTAACTCAAAATGCTATTACCTTTAATTATAATAATGAAATAAAAACGGCCTCATCTTTTGATTATTTATTCATGGGGTCAATTGCATTTTTAGGCGGCGGATTGTTTGAAGAAATTATTTGGTTGGCTAATCCTTTAAGCTTATTTGCTCTTATTCATCTTATTAAAAATAATGATAAAAAAGCTGTTGTTTCCAGTTTTTTAGCAAGCTGTTTAGCGATTTCTTTTTCTTTTTGGAATGAAATATTAGGGGCAGAAAGTGGGACAATGGCTAAGATTATTTCATTAGATTTAGGTTATTTTCTCTGGTTATCTAGTATTTTGGTTTTAACAATAGGAATTTTTGTTTATTATAGAGGATCATTAAAAAAAATTTGGGAATCTTAAAACATGCAACAAAACAACACACTCATTTATATTTTTCTAGCAATTCTTTTGCTGCTAATCGTCATAATTTGCTTTATGCTTTATCAATTAATGCAGACAAAAAAAGCAAAAGATGATGCCGAAAAAAGTTTTTATGCTTTAGAATCAAAAGTTAATGATTTGCAATTGGAGAATCTGGAATCGAAACTGAATCCGCATTTGTTTAAGAATATTTTAAACTCGATTCAGTCGCACGCGTATCAGACTTATTTTGCTTTGGATAAACTGGCGAATGTTTTGGATTACATTTTATACGAAAGCAAAAAAAAGTTTGTCACGGCAAAAGAAGAAATCAATTTTGCGTTGAATTTAATCGAAATCAACAAAATTAAAATCAGTCCGCTTTTCGAATTAAAGATCAAAACAAATATTAATGAAG
>NZ_CAMLIX010000238.1 GCF_946479975.1 uncultured Flavobacterium sp. | reverse complement strand
GGCAAATAAAACATTGCAATTAAGTACATTTTTATTGTTCACAATCTTATCGCAAGCACAAACTAAAATTTCTTTAGAAAAAGCAATAGAATTAGCCAAATCAAATAACATCGACTTAAAAATTGCCGATAAAGAAATCGAAAAACAAACCGTTTTAAAGAAAGCAGCTTTTCAGCCCGATCCGCTTCAGGTGCAGTATCAGGGCGGTCAGTTTAATAGTGTCGATTTTGATCACAATGTCTCATTGCAGCAGTTTTTTCCGTTAGGAAACATTACAAAGGCAAATCGACAGTTGCAGGAAGGACTCGCAAAACTGGCTGAAAAACGAAAAGCTTTGTCATCTTATGAAATTGAAAAAGCGGTGACATTGGCGTATTACCAATATCTTTACGGAGTTTCGATTCAGACACTGAACTCAGAATTGAATGAGATCTACACAAAATTCCTAAAGAACGCCGAATTACGTTTTAAAACAGGAGAAAGTGGCAATATCGAAGTGATCAGCGCTAAAGCGAAAGTAAAAGAAATTGAAACGCAGAAAGCACAATTAGCATACGATTTGGCAATTTATCAGAAACAGCTGCAATTTTTTATTCAAACAAATGAAAATGTTGTTCCTGATCAAAATACCGCATTGGAATATGTTTTAGTTCAGAATCAAGAGAACTCAAAAGCAGAAAATTTAATAACTGAATTTTATCAGCAGCAGATTTCGGTTTACCAAAAAGAAGCCGGAGCTTTTAAAGCGTTGCGCACACCAAAAGTTGGTTTAGGATATTTTGCACAGACTATAAATACCGAATCTTTGTTTCAGGGCTTTACAGCAGGATTACAGATTCCGTTGTTTGGAGGCGTTAATACAACAAAGGCGAAAGCGGCTGAAATTGGTATTTCGCAGTCGCAGCTGGCTTTGGACAAAAACAAAATGATGCTGAATTTACAAAGGGAAGAATTGAAAAACAATTTCGAAAAACAGCAGAAAAACTTAGATTATTATCAAAATGAAGGTTTGCAATATGCCAGCCAAATTATAGATACAGCTCAAAAAAGTTATGCCAATGGCGATATGAGTTACTGGGCTTACATTAGTTTTTTAAATCAGGCAATTGATATTAAAAAACAATTTGCAGAAGCCACGCACAGCTACAATCAAAGTGCTATCGAACTTCAATTTCCAACAATCAAGAGCAATTAAAACTTAAAAATTAAAGATGAAAAATATATCTAGTTATTTAAACGCTGATTTAACCGCAAAGTTCACAAAGAAGAAACGCAAAGTTCGAAAGGAAATTAAACTTAGCGTGCTTTGTGTAATCTTAGCGCTCTTTGCGGTTACCTTCCAAAGCTGTAACGAAAAGAAAACAGAAGAACCGCAGGAAGAAGAAAAATCTCAAACAGAAGTTGCGTTGACAGTTTCTCAATATAAAACAGTCGGCATTGAGACAGGTATTGTAGAAGATCGAAACCTGAATAAAATTATAAAAGCAAATGGTTACACAACGGTTCCTCCACAAAATTCTGCTGAAGTTTCGACTTTGATTGGCGGAACGGTAAAAGATATTTTTGTTTTAGAAGGAACTTATGTCAACAAAGGAAAAGTTTTGGCGACCATTCAAAATCTGGAAGTAATCGAAATGCAGGAAGAATATAAGTCGGCATCGGCAAACGTAGAATATCTGCAATTAGAATACAACCGCCAGAAAACGTTGAGCGATGAAAATGTGAATCCGAGAAAAATATTTCAAGAAGTAAAAGCCAAATTGGCAGCAGAAAGAGCACGAGCGCAGGCAGCAAAAAACAAACTCGATGCTTTGCATGTTTCTACAAAAGGAAATTCGTCTCTAGTTCCAATTGTAGCGCCTATAAATGGTTTTGTAGGGAAAATTAATATTGCAAAGGGCGCTTTTGCCAATACAGGTGTTTCGCTGTTTGAGGTGGTTGACAACAGCCAGATGCATTTGGATTTAAATGTGTATGAAAAGGATTTAGGTTCGATTTCAGTTGGTCAGGTAATTGATTTTGTATTGACAAATCAGTCCAATAAATCGATTAAAGGAAAGATTTTCGGAATCAATAAATCTTTTTCTAACGAAAGTAAAACCGTTGCTGTTCACGCTAAAATTGATCCAGCAGATGCCAAAGGACTAATTCCTGGAATGTATGTTTCGGCAAATATTAATATTACGAATGCTACAGTTCCAGCTTTACCAAAAGATGCTGTCGTAAAAAATGCTGATAAATTCTACGTTTTTATCCAAGAAGAAAATCATGCAGAAGAAAAGCACGATCATAAAGAAGGTGAAAAAGAAGAAGCTCATGAAGAGGAAGTGCATTTTAAAGCTGTAGAAGTTGTGCCTGGAACGACAGATTTAGGTTTTACAGAAATAAAATTCATTGGCAAAATCGAATCGGGAGCCAAAATTGTTACAAAAGGTGCATTTTATCTGCTTTCAGCAATGAAGGGCGGAGGTGAGCATTCGCATTAGCTTTTAAGTTGCTAAGATTCTAAGTTACTAAGGTGCTGAGTTTTTTCTCATTTTATGTCATTTCGACGAATGAGAAATCACACTAGAATTTCCATAAAGTAAGTCGCCAATCTTTGTCGATTCCCGAGTGTGATTTCTCCTTCGTCGAAATGACAAATGTTCCGTTTAATTAGCATTTAAAAAAAAACTTAGCGCCTTTACATCAATAAAATTTGACACAAATTGATTAAATTTAAACATAATTTTTAACAAAGTTTCCAGTACCCAAAACTTGAAACTTAAACTTGAAATTCAAATATGATACATCAAGATAAAGAAGTAAAAAATACAAATAGTAAAGCCAAACCTTCCTGCTGTTCACACGACGAGCCGGCGCATTCGGACAATGACGGACATGATCACGGAGGTCACGATCACGATCATGAACACAATGTTGAAGGCAGTTTGTTTAAAATGTTTCTGCCATCGATTATTTCATTTGCTTTACTGCTGATCGGAATTGGTTTTGACAACTATTTTCCACAAGAATGGTTTACAGGATATGTTAGAATGGCTTGGTATGCGATTGCCTATCTTCCAGTTGGACTTCCAGTTTTACGAGAAGCTTATGAAAGCATTATGAAAGGAGATATTTTCTCTGAATTTTTCCTGATGTGTATTGCGACAATTGGTGCATTTGCTATTGGCGAATATCCCGAAGGTGTTGCGGTTATGCTGTTTTATACCATTGGGGAAACCTTTCAAGGAATGGCGGTTAATAGAGCAAAATCGAGTATTAAAAGTTTGCTGGATCAACGTCCAGATGAGGTTACTATTTTAGAAAACAATGAAGCAGTAAAAGTTAAAGCCCAAGATGTTCAAATTGGATCGATTATTCAGTTAAAAGCAGGAGAAAAATTGGGTTTAGATGGCGAATTACTTTCTGATTCGGCTTCGTTTAATACCGCAGCTTTAACAGGAGAAAGTAAACCAGATACCAAAAAGAAAGGCGAAACGGTTCTCGCTGGAATGATAAACGGAAATACAATTGCAGAAGTAAAAGTAACAACCGCTTACAACGACAGTAAATTGTCTAAAATTCTGGAATTGGTGCAAAATGCTACAACTAAAAAAGCGCCTGCCGAATTATTTATTAGAAAGTTTGCTAAAATTTACACACCAATTGTCGTGTATTTAGCGATTGCAATTTGTTTGCTTCCAATGCTTTTTGTAGACAATTACGTTTTTAGCGATTGGTTGTACAGAGCTTTGGTTTTCTTGGTTATTTCGTGTCCTTGTGCGTTGGTAATTAGTATCCCACTTGGTTATTTTGGCGGAATTGGCGCAGCAAGTAAAAACGGAATTCTGTTTAAAGGAAGCAATTTTTTGGATAGCATTTCGAACATTCAGAATGTGGTGGTGGACAAAACAGGAACGATGACCGAAGGTGTTTTTAAAGTTCAGGAAGTCATTATAAAACCTGAATTTGATAAAGAAGAAATCCTAAAATTGGTGAATGCTTTAGAAAGTCGAAGCACACATCCTGTGGCAACGGCGATTCATAATCATGTAGGACCAATTGATTCTTCCATAGAATTAAAAGAAATTGAAGAAATCTCAGGACACGGATTAAAAGCGTCTTACGATGGAAAAGATTTGTTTGTTGGGAATTTTAAATTGCTGGATAAATTCAATATTTCGTATGATATTGATCCGTCAACTATAGTTTACACTACAATTGCTATTGCTTTTGAAGGTAAATTTGCAGGTTATTTGACCATTGCCGATGAAATTAAAGAAGATGCGAAAGAAACCGTTTCTAAGTTAAATTCTTTAGGCGTTAAATTGACGATGCTAAGTGGTGATAAAACCAATGTGGTTCAATTTGTGGCAGATAAAATCGGAATCACGAAAGCCTTTGGAGATTTGCTTCCAGAAGATAAAGTCAATAAAGTCAACGAAATCAAAGCCAAAAACGAAACCATTGCGTTTGTTGGAGATGGCGTAAATGATGCGCCCGTAATTGCATTAAGTACGGTTGGAATTGCGATGGGAGGTTTAGGAAGTGACGCTGCAATCGAAACCGCAGATATCGTGATTCAGGATGATAAACCAAGCAAAATCGCAATGGCGATCAATATTGGAAAACAAACCAAAAAAATTGTCTGGCAAAATATTACTTTGGCTTTCGTTGTAAAAGCTTTCGTTTTAATTCTTGGTGCAGGCGGACTTGCTACAATGTGGGAAGCTGTTTTTGCAGATGTTGGTGTGGCGTTGTTGGCGATTTTAAATGCTGTGAGAATTCAGAAAATGAAGTTCTAGAACTTAAATAAAAAATCCCTTTGATCTGCTAAATCTGCGAGAGATAATGAAAAAATTTTCACGCAGATTTTACAGATTTAGGCAGATTAATATTGGATTTTTTAAGGAATAAAGATTGGTAGATAAAGAAAAAAATCTCTCGCAGATTTCGCAGATCTGGCAGATTAATTTAAAAAAAATATCTGCGATATCAGCTTAAATCTTTTTTAAATCTGCGTGAAACAAAATTATCCAAATATAAAATTTAGAAGCTTTAAAGATTAAAATTTCAACTCAATTATAGTTTCATTATTCTCTAAAGTAATTTCAGTCGGATTACTTTCAGAAGGAATTTGAGTTGGATACCAATTTCTTTTTGGACGAACCAAAATCAATAATCCTTCATCATCACCAATGGCTGAAAAAAGTTCGCTGTTATCGTTTTTAGAAAAGAAATTTAAGCCATGTTCTTCAATTAATTGATTCCCTAATTCGAAAGGATTTTCAGTAACAATGCCGATTTCACTTATGTTTAAAATTGATTTAGAACTAAATTCTTCTTCTTGTAAAGTATCGAGATCATGACGGGCAATGAACTCTAATAAGTTCCCGTTGTTATCATAAAAATAGACAGCATTGGCATTCCAGTTCTCGAAATTTGTAATAACACTTTGATCTTCAATAACAATTAAATCGACTTTATTTCTGCACCATTCAATGGCTTGATCCAGTTTGTTTTTCGGAATATTAAAAGCAAAATGATAAATAGATTTGAAGTTGAGATTTTCAACAAAAGTCAAATTAGAATTCCCTGCTTGAATAGTAACCGAATTTGTATTTTTTTCTATGATAGGTAGTTCAAGAATGTCTTTATAAAAAGCAGTAGTTTTTTGAATATGGTTGGTCTGAATTTGGATGTGTTGTAATTTCATTGTGGTATATTTTTGTAAAAGAAAAATGCTCTTTTTGTTTAAATCAAATTTAAGGAATTGACGTCGTGCTTAGGCTTGAACCCTATTTTAAATTTAAATTAAAGTATAGGCAATTAATATTATAAGCACTTTTTTAAATAAAAAAAGCCTGTTTCAGAAAGAAACAGGCTTAAGATTTTTTGAATGAATTATTTTGGCATTTCAGGTGTTATAATTCTTCTTGTTGGAGTACTTAAAGTTTCAATAAAAGCTAACAAATCACTTATTTCTTCTTTATTTAAATTTAATTTTCGGAGCATTGGATCTGATTTCGGAATCAAGGAATCTCTAGCTGTTCCCAGATATTTTTTCTGAACAGGAGATGGATTTCCTAAATTGTATAATTCTACAACATCCAATAAAGTTGGAAAATGCCCGTGATGCATCCAAGGTTTTGTGTTTACAACTTCACGTAAAGTCGGCGTTCTGAATTTGCCAATATCTTTTACATCTTTGGTCACATTATATCGTCCGAAATCTTCGTTTTTTGTTCCGAATAAAGTTTGTCCGTCATTATGAAACTGATTATCGCTGAAATACGGCGTATTATGACAATTGATGCATTGTGCTTTTGTTCTAAATAAATGCAGACCTTTTACTTGTTGATCGGTATAAGCTTCAGATTTACCACTGATAAAATGATCAAACTTGCTTTTCGGACTATTGATCGATCTTTCGAAAGTAGCGATTGCATATTGAATTCGTTCTAAAGTCACTTTTTTGTTTCCAAACGCTGCTGTAAACAGCGCGTTATAACCTTTGACTTTCGCAATTTTATCAACTGCAATCGTCAGTTTTTCATTCATTTCTAAAGGATCTGAAACAGGAAACTGCGCTTGATCTTCTAAGCTTTTTGCTCTTCCATCCCAAAATAGGGAAGTCGCATAAGCCGAATTTAAAATCGTCATTGAATTGCGTTTTCCAGTTTGACGATCGTGACCAAAAGAACGCGTTAAATTGTCTGTCCAGCCCAATTCTGGATTGTGGCAGGAAGCGCAGGCAATTTGTCCGCTGCGGGATAATCTTGGATCAAAAAACAAAATCTTACCCAGACTTTCTTTTTCCTTAGAATACGGATTATAAGCAGGATAAGGAACAGCAGGAAGTACGCCAATATCCTGAAATTTAGATTTATCAATGCTTTTGTTCAATTCTGCCGCGGGCCATTTAGAAGCATCGCCACTTGAATATAATTTTCGTAATTCCTGAATATCAATATAATCAGGATTTTCCACGCGTTTGTAAGCCGTAAGGCAAAGCAGGAAAAGGACGGGGAAGATTAGTTTTTTCAATTCTTTGTTTTTTTGTTTGATTTGTTTCAGATTTCAGGTTTGAAGTTTCACGTTTGTTGGAACTTGAAACCTTAAACTTTTTACACCGAAAGCTTTGTCAAAGTTTCAAACTTTGACAAAGCTAATAAGCAAGTAATTCAACTTCGACTGTGAACTGCGACTGAATACTAAAATTCTGATCACTGAAAACTAAACTAAAGCGTAACTTCTTTAGGGCACGGAATACTCAAAGCACTTGGTCTTGTGTACACTCTATTGTTGTACATTCTGTATTGTGTCGAAACTGTTCCTCCAA
>NZ_CAMLIX010000237.1 GCF_946479975.1 uncultured Flavobacterium sp. | reverse complement strand
TTTTTCTGAGCGAAAGTAGTTGAGATACTTAAGCACATAAAAAATAAAGCCATTAGAGTAGTTTGTTTCATTTTTCTGGTTTTTAGTGTTTTTTAGAATGCTAAAAGTACTGCAATAAATTTGATATTTATGTACTACAAGAGTTTTAAAGTTTTAATTTTAACGAATATTTTGCAGATTTATGCAAAAAAGTTGCGAATCGTGCGTAATATCTTTCATGAAATTTTTGTAAAAAAGAAACCCGCGCAGTTTCGGACTTGCGCGGGTTCAAACAAATTAAAAGCTAAAAACTATTTTAATATTAGAAGCAGTAGTTATTTTCTGCAACTAATTTTTCTGCAATTTTTTCTCTAAGAGCCACAACGTTTGGCAAGTTTGTATATTTTGTAAAACGTTTAAGTCCCATTAACATCATGCGCTGCTCGTCTCCTTCAGCAAAAGAAGCAATTCCTTCTTTACCTCTTAAGTTTACGATATCAACTGCTTTGTACAAGTATAATTTTGCCATTGCGATTTGCTCTTGTACTTTGTCTTCACCTTGAGATTTTGCTAATTTCTCTGTTCTCAAGATTGTACTTTCAGCCATGTAAATTTCGATTAAGATATCGGCAGCTGCCATTAATAATTGCTGGTGAGAATCTAAATCTGGACCGTATTTTTGAACAGCGCTTCCTGCAACCATTAAGAAAACTTTCTTAAGATTTGCAACGATTCCTTTTTCTTCTGCAAATAATTCAGAGAAATCTGGAGTATCAAAAGATGGAATTCCCATTAATTCTTCTTGAACTTTCATTGCTGGTCCAAGTAAATCAACGTGTCCTTTCATTGCTTTTTTGATCAACATACCAACAGAAAGCATTCTGTTGATTTCGTTTGTACCTTCGTAAATACGAGCAATACGAGCATCTCTCCAAGCACTTTCCATTGGAGTATCTTCAGAGAATCCCATTCCACCAAAAATCTGAATTCCTTCGTCAGAACAGTTTTGAATATCTTCAGAAACCGCTACTTTCAAGATAGAACATTCTATAGCATATTCTTCGACACCTTTTAATTCAGCTTCTTGATGAGAAGTTCCTTCTGCTTCACGAGCAGCAATTCTATCTTCAATATCTTTTGCAGCACGGTAAGAAGCACTTTCTCCTGCGTATGCACTAGTTGCCATTTCAGCCAATTTAGAACGGATTGCTCCAAAAGAAGAAATAGAAGTATTGAACTGAATTCTTTCGTTAGCATATTTTACAGCGCCAGAAGTAACTCTTCTTTGTGCATCTAAACAAGCTGCAGCCAATTTAATACGACCAACATTCAAAGCATTCATAGCGATTTTGAAACCATTTCCTCTTTCAGATAACATGTTTTCAACCGGAACTTTTGTTTCGTTGAAGAAAACCTGACGAGTAGAAGAAGCACGGATTCCTAATTTATGCTCTTCTTCATTCATAGAAATTCCGTTTGACGGATCGTTTTCTACTATGAAACCTGTAATATTTTTGTCATCTCCAATACGAGCAAAAACGATGAAAACGCTGCAGAAACCCGCATTCGAAATCCACATTTTTTGTCCAGTAATAGAATAGTATTTTCCATCTTCAGATAAAACAGCTTTCGTTTTTCCTGAGTTAGCATCAGATCCTGCGCCCGGCTCAGTTAAACAATAAGCACCAAACCATTCTCCTGAAGCCAATTTCGGAACGTATTTTTTCTTTTGTTCTTCAGATCCATAAAGTGTAATTGGCATAGTTCCAATTCCGGTGTGAGCACCAAAAGCAGTTGAAAAAGAACCAGTTGCTCCAGAAATGTAGTCACAAACTAACATTGTAGAAACGAATCCCATTCCTAATCCGCCGTATTCTTCCGGAACTGCAACTCCAAGAAGTCCTAATTCACCTGCTTTACGCATAGAAGATTCGGTATAAGCGTAATCTTTCTTTTCAAAACGATCTTTATGCGCCCATAATTCTTTGTCAACGAACTCTTTTACAGAGTCACGCATCATTAACTGCTCTTCTGAGAAATCTTCTGGAGTAAAGATGTCCTCACATTTTGTTTCTTTAACTAGGAATTGACCTCCTCTTGTTTTGTCGCTCATGACTTTTATTTTTTGTTTTTAGTATCTTTTTATTTATGTTTTTTCCTCAATATTGTCATTGCGAGGAACGAAGCAACCACATTTGCAAAATCAACTTTGCGCAATAGTTAGCGAGGTTGCTTCGTTCCTCGCAATGACAAACTGAACGTATGCTTTACGGAAATACCGTTTTACAATACTTCGTAAATCCCCGCAGAACCTTGCCCAGTTCCCACACACATCGAAACAATTCCGTATTTATTACCACGGCGTTTCATCTCATCAAATAACTGAACAGAAAGTTTCGCACCAGTACATCCTAGAGGATGTCCTAAGGCAATTGCACCACCGTTTACGTTTACGATTTCAGGGTTTATGTTTAATTCGCGAGTTACTGCTAAAGCTTGTGAAGCAAAAGCTTCATTTAACTCAATTAATTCGATATCGTTCAATGTCATTCCCGCTTGTTTTAAAGCTTTCGGAATTGCTTTCACTGGTCCGATACCCATAATTCTTGGCTCAACTCCAGAAGAAGCAAAGTTTACCAAACGTGCAATTGGCTCAAGGTTTAATTCTTTTACCATGTCTTCGCTCATGATTAAAACGAACGCAGCACCGTCACTCATTTGAGAAGAGTTTCCGGCTGTTACACTTCCGTCAGCAGCAAAAACTGGTCTTAAACCTGCTAAAGCTTCTTTAGAAGTTCCAGCTCTTGGCCCTTCGTCTGCTTTTACAACATAAGATTTAGTTTCTTTTTTTCCGTTTTCGTTTATGAAAGTCTGATCAACAGTAATTGGTACGATTTGCTTATCAAATTTTCCTTCTGCCTGCGCTTTCAACGCTTTCATATGAGAATTGTAAGCAAACTCATCCTGATCTTCTCTTGAAATTTTATATTGGTTAGCAACCGCTTCAGCAGTTAAACCCATTCCCCAGTAGTAATCTTCGTGACCTGCAGCAGCAACTTTGTAATCCGGAGTTGGTTTGTAACCTCCCATCGGAATAAAACTCATGCTTTCTGCACCACCAGCGATGATACAATCTGCCATTCCTGACTGGATTTTAGCCGTTGCCATTCCGATAGTTTCTAAACCAGATGCGCAATAACGGTTTACCGTAACTCCGGGAACGTCTTCTACTTTTAATCCCATTAAAGAGATCAAACGCCCAACGTTAAGTCCTTGTTCTGCTTCTGGCATTGCATTTCCAACCATTACGTCGTCAATACGTTTTTTGTCAAAATCAGGCAGTTCATCCATCATAAATTGGATTGTTTCTGCAGCTAATTCATCAGGTCTTTTGAATCTAAAAACTCCTTTTGGTGCTTTTCCTACCGCTGTTCTATATGCTTTTACGATATATGCTGTTTTCATTTGTTTTTGTTTTTGATGTTTTTATAGGTCGCTCCTAAGGAGCTAATCGTGTCATTTAAATTATATTTTTCTACAAACAGTAAGCCTCTACGAGGCTGTTAAATGTATATTCAATATTGTTCTACAAACAGTAGGCCTCTACTAGGCATTAAGTGTATATTCATTATTGTTTTCTACAAACAGTTGACCTTTACCAGATATTTAAAACACAAATAAACTTTTTATTCTATGCTTAGCCTGCCTCGTAGAGGCCTACTGTTTATAGCAAAAATATCCGATCTGTTCATAAGCTCCGTAGGAGCGACCTGTTTTACCAACCTTGTTTTATCAACCTGTTTATTCAATCCAATCAAATAAATATTTCTCATCATATTCAATTTCAAATTTTTCTAAAAATGAAAGATATTCTTCTTTGAATGTTTGTTTCCTATGATGTTCTTCTTGATTTAGAATATATTTTATCACATTATCTAAATGACTTTTTGAATAAGAAAAAGCTCCAAATCCTTCCTGCCAATTAAATTTTGCATTAATCCATTTGCTATCATTAATAAATTTTGATGAACCTGCTTTAATATCTCTGACCAAATCTGATAATGAAAGGTTTGGTTTCATTCCGATCAAAATATGAACGTGGTCTGGCATTGCGAAAACGGATAATAATTTTTGTCCTCTGTTTGAAACAATACCTGTCATGAATTTGTGCAATTCTTCACGGTTTTCTTTTTTTATCAAATTTTCTCTGCCTTTGACGGCAAAAACAATTTGAATATAAATTTGTGAATAGGTATTGGCCATAATTATCAACAGGTCGCTCCTACGGAGCTAAATCAAAAAACATAATTTATTTTCTACAAACAGGGCGCCTCTCTGAGACTTTTAATTTCTCAAAGGTTTTCCTTTAGTTAACATGTATTGAATTCTTTCCAAAGTTTTTCTTTCTGTACAAAGAGATAAGAAAGCTTCTCTTTCAATATCTAATAAGTACTGTTCAGAAACCAAAGTCGCTTCAGATAAATCACCACCAGCCATTACATAAGCTAGTTTGTTTGCAATTTTCTTGTCGTGTTCAGAGATATATTTTCCAGCTTCCATTTGGTCTGTTCCAACTAAGAACATTCCTAAAGCCTGTTTTCCTAAAACCTTAACATCATTTCTTCTGATAGGCTGTGTATAACCAGCTTCTGCCATTAACAACGCATGTTTCTTAGCTTCAGCAATCTGACGATCTTTGTTTACTACGATAACATCTTTACCATGCTGTAAAAGTCCAGTGTCAAAAGCTTCATAACCAGAAGTTGATACTTTTGCCATTGCGATTGTCAAGAAATATTCTTGAAGAACATTCAATTCCACGTCGTTTTTGCGGAATAAATCTGAAGCTCTCAAAGCCATTTCTTTAGATCCACCACCACCAGGAAGTACACCAACACCAAATTCAACTAATCCCATGTAGGTTTCTGCCGCAGCTACTACTTTATCAGCGTGTAAACTCATTTCGCATCCACCGCCAAAGGTCATTCCGTGAGGCGCAACCACAACTGGAATTGAAGAATAACGAACACGCATCATCGTATCTTGGAACAATTTAATTGCCATATTCAATTCATCGTATTCCTGCTCGACCGCCATCATGAAAATCATTCCGATATTAGCTCCAACAGAGAAATTCGCTGCCTGGTTTCCAATAACAAGACCTTGATATTCTTTTTCAGATAAGTCGATTGCTTTATTGATAGCTTGAAGTACATCGCCACCAATTGTATTCATTTTAGATTGGAATTCTAAGTTTAAGATTCCGTCTCCTAAATCCTGGATAATTGCTCCACTATTGCTCCAAACTTTTTTGCTTTCGCGAATATTGTTCAGAATAATAAATGAATCTTGTCCAGGAACTTTTACCTGAGATTTTGTTGGAATATTGTAGAAGAAAGTTGCTCCTTCTTTTACCGAATAAAAACTGTCACTTCCAGAAGCCAACATTTCGTTCACCCATGAAGCAGGCTCTAAACCTTCTGCTTTCATGATTTCAATTCCTTTTGCAACGCCGATAGCATCCCAGATTTCGAATGGACCATTTTCCCATCCAAAACCAGCTTTCATAGCGTCGTCAATTTTGTATAATTCGTCTGAGATTTCAGGAATTCTGTTTGAAACATACGCAAACATTCCAGCGAAACTCTTACGGTAGAATTCTCCCGCTTTGTCTGTTCCTTTTACTAAAACTTTAAAACGATTAATTGGTTTATCGATAGTTTTAGTTAATTCTAACGTTGCAAAATTTGCTTTTTTTGCAGCGCGGTATTCTAATGTATCTAAGTCTAAAGAAAGAATATCTTTGTCTACTTTTTTGTAGAAACCTTGTCCGGTTTTGCTTCCTAACCAATTATTTTCCATCATTTTGTTGATGAAATCAGGAAGTTTAAACAATTCGTGTTGTTCGTCTGTTGGGCAGTTTTCGTAAATACCGTTGGCAACGTGCACCAAAGTATCCAAACCAACAACGTCAACAGTACGGAAAGTAGCTGATTTTGGACGACCAATAACAGGTCCTGTCAATTTATCAACTTCTTCAATCGTTAATCCCATTTCTTTTACCAAATGAAACAAACTCTGAATTCCGTAAATACCAATTCTGTTTCCAATAAACGCCGGAGTATCTTTGGCAACTACCGAAGTTTTTCCTAAGAATTTAGATCCGTATTCATTTAAAAAATCCAATACTTCTGTAGAAGTTTTTGGACCAGGAATGATTTCAAATAATTTTAAGTAACGCGCAGGGTTAAAAAAGTGTGTTCCGCAGAAGTGCTGTTGAAAATCTTCACTTCTTCCTTCACTCATAAAGTGAATCGGAATACCAGAAGTATTAGAAGTAACCAAAGTTCCCGGTTTACGGAATTTCTCGATTTGCTCAAAAACTAATTTCTTGATATCCAAACGCTCCACCACAACCTCGATAATCCAGTCAACATTAGCAATTTTTGCCATATCGTCTGTTGTATTTCCAGTAGTGATTCTATTTGCAAATTTCTGACTGTAAATAGGAGAGGGTTTCGATTTTAATGAATTCGCCAAATGCTCGTTTACCACACGATTGCGAACGGCTTTACTTTCAAGCGTTAATCCTTTTTTAGCTTCAGCTTCTGTCAACTCGCGCGGCACGATGTCAAGCAGTAAAACTTCAACACCAATGTTGGCAAAATGACAAGCTATTCCTGAACCCATAATTCCGGATCCAATTACAGCAACTTTTTTAATTGTGCGTTTCATATTGTTTTGTTTGTGTGAGAATTAGAATCTCTTATGACTATTCTTTTTCTGTATTTTCTATTTGATTAAATATGTTTTTGTCGTGAATCAATTCATTAATGATTTCCGAAACCTCGATAAAATGGCTCAGTTTTTCGTCAGAAACATGTTTTCTAACAGTCTCATTAAACTTCAGGACAGTATTTTTAGATAATTCTCTTTTTTCTTTTCCAAAATCGGTAAGGTAGATCAAAACACCTCTTCCGTCACTTGGATTTTTTTTGCGAACAATCAAACCTTTGTCTTCCATAGATTTTAAGGTTCTCGTCAAGCTAGTGGCTTCCATTCCCATTCTCGGACCTAAAGCTGTCGATGGCGTTCCTTCTTCTTTATCAATGCTTAACAAAGCAAATCCTGTTGCCATTGTCGCATCATATTTTGCAGCCTCTTCATTATACATTCTTGAAACAGCCTGCCATGTAGCTCTCAAAATATAATCTATCGTTTTGTCTTTCATAGGTAACTATATCGATTTCAAATATAATCAAAAAATACTATGCATGCATATTATTTTTTCATAAATTTTTGGTTAGTTAAAAATTATCTCTGATTTAGAGGGTTTTGGTTGTTTATTTAAAGTGAAATA
>NZ_CAMLIX010000236.1 GCF_946479975.1 uncultured Flavobacterium sp. | reverse complement strand
CAACTAGTAAAAAAACTAGCCATAACCATTAAACCACATAAACCTAAAACAGTTATCTTTTTCATCTTTTATTTCTTTAAATATTAATTAGCTCTTTGAAATTGGTACACTACATCTTTAGTTTGACCACCAACATTGATGTTATCAACTAACTGAAAAGAAGTTTCAGTTACACCAGCAACTTTAAGTAAGTAACCATCTCTTACTTTTTTTGCTTTTTCTCCTGCATCAAGAATTTTAAGAATAAACATTCCTTGATTGTTGATACTCCATACAATTGGCGAAGAAAATCCAGTACAACTTGGAGATGTTAAAGCCATTGTTCCTTTGTTGTTGTTTGAGATAAAACTCCAAGTACTTCCGATAAAGCATTTTGAATCTGCAAGATCAAATGAATTTACTTTGATGTAGTCTGAACCTGGATACGATACATTTGTAAGTACCCAATTTCCTTTTAATGCAACCTGTGTAGGTCTGTCTAATTTTTTAGATAATGCTGGCTCAGTTGAAGCCGTCGACGAAGCTGATTTACACGCGAAAAACATCACGGAAATTAAGCATATAAAAATACTTTTCTTCATTTTACAATTTTTTACTGATTACTATTTTGCTTTTTTAACAATTATTGTACCACAAATATACGATTCATGAATATATTTTCCGTTTTACAATCCAATTTTTTTCTTTCAAAATTAACACTTCCGACATTTTGTCACCCTTAAAACAATTGGTATTTTATTTGAATGAATGAAAATCATCTAGTTAAATTCAAAAAATATATAAATATGACAACAGGTAAAATTAATGTTTCGGTAGAAAACATCTTTCCCTTAATCAAAAAGTTCTTATACAGTGACCATGAAATCTTTCTAAGAGAGTTAATTTCTAATGGAACTGATGCTACTTTAAAGCTAAAACACCTTATTAGTATTGGTGAAGCTAAAGTAGAGTACGGAAACCCAGTTATCGAAGTCAAAATTGATAAAGAGGGTAAAAAAATCCATATTATTGACCAAGGTTTAGGTATGACGGCTGACGAAGTTGAAAAATACATCAACCAAGTCGCTTTTTCTGGTGCAGAAGAGTTTTTGGACAAATACAAAGATTCTGCTAAAGATTCTGGAATTATCGGACATTTTGGTCTTGGTTTCTATTCTGCATTTATGGTTGCAGAAAAAGTAGAAATTATTACAAAATCATACAAAGATGAACCTGCTGCACATTGGACTTGTGACGGAAGCCCTGAATTTACTTTAGAGCCAGCTGACAAAACTTCACGTGGTACAGAAATCATTCTTCATGTTGCTGAGGATTCTTTAGAATTTTTAGAAGATTCTAAAATCAGCGGTTTATTAAACAAATACAATAAGTTCATGCCTATTCCGATTAAATTCGGAACTAGAACAGAAACGCTTCCTAAACCAGAAGATGCTCCTGAGGATTACGTTAATGAAACTGTTGAAACAGATAACATCATTAACAATCCAAATCCAGCATGGACAAAACAGCCTTCTGAATTATCTGATGAAGATTACAAAAACTTCTACAGAGAATTGTATCCAATGCAGTTTGAAGACCCGTTGTTCAACATTCATTTAAATGTAGATTATCCGTTTAACTTAACTGGAATTTTGTATTTCCCAAAATTGGGTACAGACATGCAAATCCAGAAAGACAAAATTCAGTTGTACCAAAACCAAGTTTACGTTACAGACAACGTAGAAGGAATTGTACCAGAATTTTTGACGATGTTAAAAGGGGTTATTGATTCTCCAGATATTCCGTTAAACGTTTCTCGTTCTGGCTTACAGGCTGATGGTGCGGTTAAGAAAATCTCAAACTATATCACTCGTAAAGTTGCCGATAAATTAAAAGCTTTATTTAACGAAAACCGTGCTGACTTTGAAGCGAAATGGAACGACATTAAAATCGTTTTAGAATACGGAATGCTTTCTGAAGATAAATTCTACGAAAAAGCGGGTGCATTTGTTTTGTATCCAACGGTAGATGATACTTATTTTACTTTAGAAGAATTAAAAGAAAAACTAAAAGACAACCAAACAGATAAAGATGGTAAACTTGTAGTTCTTTATGCTGGAAACAAAGATGCACAGCACTCTTATATTGAAGCAGCAAAAGAAAAAGGTTACGAAGTTTTACTTTTAGATTCTCCGATTATTTCGCATTTGATTCAGAAAATCGAAAATGATAATACTGGATTAACTTTTGTACGTGTAGATTCTGACCACGTTGATAATTTGATCAAAAAAGATGAAAACACAATTTCTAAGTTATCTGAAGAAGAACAAACAACTTTAAAAACTTCTCTAGAAGCTTATATTCCAAAAGCATACAGCGTACAATTAGAAGCGATGGATTCTCAAGCTGCTCCTTTTATTATCACGCAGCCAGAATTTATGCGTAGAATGAAAGAAATGAGCCAAACTGGCGGAGGCGGAATGTTCGGAATGGGAAATATGCCAGAAATGTACAATTTGGTTGTTAACACAAATTCTGATTTAGCATCAAGTATTTTGAATACTGAAGATAAAACGCATCAAGAGCATTTGGTAAAACAAGCTTTAGATTTAGCTAAATTATCTCAAAATTTATTGAAAGGCGAAGCGCTTACTGCTTTCGTAAAAAGAAGTTTTGAAATGATCAAATAAGCTTAAAAATACTTCTTACTAAAAGCTGTCCAAATTGGACAGCTTTTTTATTTTCAGTCATTTACATAAATAATTAAGCATAAAATGGTAGAAATAAGAAATTAAAAAAATTGAATATTGTAGACTCTTTCTGGCTTTTCAACAATAAATATTTTTTTTTGACGTTGCGTATAATTTTTTTTTCAAAAAACCGTTTATATACACTATGATAAAAGATTAAAGATATTTTTTTAGCAATAATTTTTTTATTAAATTTAATTGCCTTTTATCTAAAACCAAAAACGAAAACCACTATGAAAAAAACCGCTATATTACTCGCACTGATTTGTGTGTCAGCATTTTCGCTCTTCTCCTGTTCTAATGACAACAACGAAGGCACTGCTTCTACAGATCTTACCAATATTGGAGCATCGATTGCGATTGATACTTCAAACGAAATGGACCTTAGTACCGGCCTTGCAGTAACTACAGCCTCTACTACAGCAAAAACAACTGAAACCGTTGTTGGAATCTGCGCCGCAATTACAATCACGTCACCAAGCGGATCAGAATATCCAAAAGAATTTCTAATTGATTTTGGTACTGGATGTAAAGATGAAAACAATTTAACTAGAAAAGGAAAACTAAAAATAACTCTTTCTGGACCAATCACTACAACTGGAAGCAAAATGACGATTGAAAGAATTGGCTATTCAATTACAGATATTAAACTAGAGGGAACTATTGAGTACACGAATACAACGACTGTACCTACTATCCCGCAATGGACTCGCAAAATAACCAACGGTAAACTTACTGATAAAAAAGGTGCAGTTTATACCAATTCTGGAACCTATACAACCAAACAAACTGCAGGAGTTGACACGCCTTATGTATTATCTGACAATGTTTACGAAATTACAGACGGAACTCATACCGTAACAGCATCAGACGGCACAACGCTGACTTTGACCGTTAAACAAACATTAACTAAAAGATACAACTGTACATTTATCTCTAAAGGCCAGTTAAAAATTCAAGGTGGCATCTTAAACGGTGTAGTCGATTACGGAAATGGAGATTGCGATGAGTTTTATACTTACACACACGAAAACGGAGCTTCATTTAATTTATCGATGTAAAACCTTTTCACACTATACTTTAAATCCCAATTTAGAAATAGATTGGGATTTATTTTTTTTATAAAAATAAAACTTAAGCCTCTTTACATTTAAACTATTTTCTTTATTTTGCAGCCAAATCTAATAAACCACCAATGAAAAAAACATTAATTGCTTTTGTTACTCTTGCTCTACTGGCATCTTGCAGCAAAAAAGAAACTTCTGGTAATGTACATATTACCGGAAACATTAAAGGATTAAAAAAGGGAACACTATACATCCAAAAAATTGTTGACACTTCTCTTATTGCAATTGACAGTATTAAAATAGACGGAAATTCAACTTTTGAAAGCAATATTACATTAGATTCTCCACAAGTATTGTATTTATTTTTAGACCGTGGCGTTACCAATTCATTAGATAACAACATTTTGTTTTTTGCAGAACCTGGTAATATCACGATCAACACTAATTTGGATCGTTATATTGCTGACGCAAAAATAACAGGATCTAAAAATCAAGAGTTGTACGAGCAGTATGCAAAAATAAACAATCGTTTTGTTGACGAAAATCTTTCATTGGTAGAACCTCGTTTTAGAGCATTAAAAAGACAAGATCAAAAAGCAGTGGACAGCATTACTAAACTGCAAGAATCTAATATTAAAAGAAAATATTTGTACGCTACCAACTTTGCTTTGAACAATAAAGACCATGAAGTTTCACCATATATTGCCTTGGCAGAGATTTATGATATCAATTTAAAGTTTCTTGACACAATTCAGAAATCGATGACGCCAAAAGTAGCAAAGTCATTTTACGGAAAGAAACTAACAAAATATGTTGATGATTTGAAGAAACAACAACCAGCAGCAGAAAAAGCAGAATAATAAATATTCAACCAACAAAAAGCCCTGAAAAATTTCAGGGCTTTTTTTATATCGACATTTTTTAAGATTTAACGAGCTAGTAAACCACCAACAATTGCAAATACGAAGAAAAGCGCATACATCGCTAAAAAGACAACCATAAGAATACCAATAAACTTATAATGCGATTTAAGGTATCCAAAAGAAGCTGTCAGAGTTTCTGAATCGTTATCTCTAAAAGCCTTTTTTGCATTTGAGCTAAACTTAAATAAATAATAAACTGGGAAGAAATAAAAAGCGGCCAATAAAAAGTAGATCGCACCCATTGCTGCCCCAAAAGAACTTCCGTAAGCCCCCATTCCAGGCATTGTACTTCCCATTGCAGAAAACAATGTACCTGCAAAAACGGCAATTAAAAGTAAAAGTCCAATTCCTATAAAACCTAGAATAGACAAGAAATAAGCCCATTTTGCTATTTCTTTAATAAAATCTTTTGCTGTACTGTCCAGCTGTAATTCAAATTTCTCAAATACTGAATTTTCTTCCATTAGTAAAATGTTTTTAGGTTATCTAACAAACATAGGAAAAATATTCCAAATAAAAATTAAATTAAAAAATTCCAAATTCCAAATTCAAACTTGGAGCCTGAAACTTTAAAACCTGAAACCTTGGAATTTGGAATTTAAAAATTGGAATTTAACCTTACAATTAAGCATAAAAAAAACCATCACTAAAAAGTGATGGTTTTACGTTGAGCCGGCGGAGGGACTCGAACCCACGACCTGCTGATTACAAATCAGCTGCTCTAGCCAACTGAGCTACGCTGGCGACTCATTACGGGTGCAAATATAAAGCGGTTTTTCGTTTTCCCAAAATAAATCTGCACTTTTTTACACTTTTTTTTTCTTATAATGCGTTGATCTTTTCAACCAATTGATTAGCAGTTTGTTCTAATTCAACATTAATTTGTTTGAAGTGTGCTTTTTTATTTTCAACGTTCTTTGCGTTCACTTTTGTAATCAAAGTATCGAATGCAGCAATAGCTTCATCGATCAAAGCATTCGTTTCTGGAGTTGGATTTCCTGTTGTTGACATCTCGAACAAGTAAACTGCTTCAATAATATCTCCTAATACGAAGTTGATGTCTTTCTTTAAATTTTTAACGTTTGCCATTTTATTATAATTTTAATTTGTCTGCAAAAGTACAGATAATCTTTAGAATATATGTTAAGAAATGTAAATTTCTAAAATAGAAGCATTTCCAGTCAAGCTAAATGCATTTATCGCAGCTGGAACCAAAACAGTATCTCCTTTTTTATAGGTGTTTTTAAAACCGTTGTATTCAATTTCAAAATCACCTTCAATACACATATATACTGTAAATGAATGTCCGTTTTTAACAACTTCAAGTTTACCTTCTAAAGGAAGAAAATTAGTAGTAAAATAAGGGCAGTCTACAACCGTGTTTGAAGCATTTACTTTATCGTCGTATTTTTTCTGAGTCTCTACTTTGTTGTAGTTAATCGCATCCAATGCAAGATCTACGTGTAATTCTCTTTTATTTCCTTGTGCATCTACACGATCAAAATCGTATAATCTGTACGTAATATCAGAAGTCTGCTGAATTTCTGCCACAACCAAACCTGCACCAATCGCGTGGACTGTTCCTGTTTCTAAAAAGAAAACATCTCCAGATTTTGCTTTTACATCGTCTAAGATCGAAACCAAAGTATTATCATTTAAATGTTTTAAATATTCTTCTTTACTAGAATCTTCTTTAAAACCAACAATAATTCTCGCATCGGCATCTGCCTGCATTACGTACCACATTTCTGTTTTTCCAAATGAATTATGACGTTCTTTTGCTAGCTTATCGTTTGGGTGAACTTGAATTGAAAGATCTTCTCTTGCATCCAAATATTTAAAAAGCAGTGGAAATTGTTTTCCAAAACGCTCATAAACTTTAGTTCCTAACACGGCATCTGGAGTTTCATCGATCAAATCCATTAAAGATTTTCCTTTAAGATCTCCATTTGCAACCACACTTACATCTCCTTCTACAGTAGATAATTCCCAGCTCTCACCAGTAATTTTAGAAACGATTGGTTTGTTTAGAATTGTTTTTAGTTTTTCTCCTCCCCAGATTCTTTCTTTCAAAATCGGTTCAAATTGTAAAGGGTATAAATTTTGGCTCATGTTTTTAGGCTAATATATTTGTTTAATTAATTCTATTTATTTCTTTTTATAATACTAATTCTTTTACGGTTTCTAATGCTTTCGGAATATGTTTAGCAGCATTTACGCTGTCAAATATCGAAATCACCAAGCCATTTTTATCAATAATATAAGTGACACGGCCCGGCAGAAGTCCGAATAAATTGTTGCGCACTCCAAAAAGCTTTCTTAATCTTTTATCTCGATCAGAAAGCAAAATAAAAGGCAGTTGGTGTTTTACAGCAAACTTGTGATGTGATTTTACACTATCACTGCTAATCCCGATTACCTCAGCTCCTAAATCTTTGAAATCTTCATATTGATCCCGAAAACTGCAGGCTTCTGTTGTACATCCGGGTGTATTATCTTTTGGGTAAAAATAAATTACCAATGGTTTTCTTCCTAAAACACTCTGGCTTTCAAAAGTTTCTCCGTGATTGTCTTTCGCAGTAAAATTCGGAACTATATCTCCTATTTTTAATGACATTTTTTATTCTCCTT
>NZ_CAMLIX010000235.1 GCF_946479975.1 uncultured Flavobacterium sp. | reverse complement strand
GCTTCAACTTTTTCAGAGCTATATTCTTTTTTAAAATCTTTTTGATGTCTTTCAGAAATTACTTCTTCGCCTTTGTGGTTCAAAACGTATGAAGTCATTTCTTCTAATATTTCAGCAAAAGCACCAAAATCTTCTTTATATAAGTAAATTTTGTGTTTTTTGAAGTGAAACGAACCGTCTTCTTCAGTGAACTTTTTACTTTCAGTAATTGTGATATAATAATCATCAGCTTTGGTAGCTCTCACATCAAAGAAATAAGTTCTCCTTCCTGCTCGTAATACTTTAGAAAAAATTTCTTCTTTTTCTAACATGTCATTTTCTCTCATAATACGTTCTATCATTTTTGGAATTAATAGTAATCAAAAATCATAAAAAATTATCTATTACGCAAACAATTAAAGTAATTCTTTTTCCGAAAGTTGTTTTATATATAACGATGCATAATAACCTTCTTGATTTATTAATTGATTATGAGAACCTTGTTGAATGATCTTTCCGTCTTCAAGAATAATAATTTTGTCTGCATTTTTTGCAGATGAAACTCTATGACTAACAATTATGGTTGTTTTGTCTTTAGAAATTTTAAACAAATTATTCAAGATCATTTCTTCGGTTTCGGTATCAACAGCAGACAAGCAATCGTCAAAAAGTAAGATCGCCGGATTTTTTATAATTGCTCTAGCAATAGAAACACGCTGCTTTTGTCCGCCCGAAAGTGTAATTCCTCTTTCTCCTAAAATAGTATCGTACTGCTTATTAAAACCAATAATATTATCGTGAACTACAGCATTTTTGGCTGCTTCAAAAACTTCTTCGTCGGTTGCGTTTTGATTTCCGAATTTAATATTGTTTTTAATCGTGTCCGAAAACAAGAAAGCATCTTGAGGTACAATTCCGATATTATTGCGAAGATCGTTGAGGTTTAAGGTGCTGATTTCGTTTCCGTCAATTTTAAGATCACCATCTGTAACATCATATAATCTTGAGATTAAAGAAAGAATGGTCGATTTTCCAGATCCTGTTTTTCCTAAAATGGCTAAAGTTTCTCCTTTTTTTACTGTAAAAGAAACATTTTTCAACGCTTCAATATTGGTATCTTGGTAGGTAAAAGACACATTTTCAAAACTAATATTTCCTTGAATATCTGATGCATTTTCGTTGTTGTTTTTGATCTCTGGCTCGATTTTCAAAAATTCATTCAAACGTTTTTGCGAAGCTTCTGCTTCCTGAACCATCGAAGAAACCCATCCTAAAGAAGCAACCGGCCAAGTCAGCATATTTACATATAATATAAACTCTGCAATTGTTCCTAAATTTGGAATAGTTCCGTTGATGTACATCACGCCGCCAAAATAAATTACGACCAAATTACTGATTCCGATAAGCGCAATCATCAAAGGGCCAAATAAAGACTGAACTCTCGCCAGACTTAAACTTTTACGTTTGCTTTCTTCGGCCAAATCCACCATATTGTTTTGATGCTGTTTTTCTAAAGAATATGCCTTGATAATACGAATTCCAGAAAAAATTTCCTGAGTAAAACTAGAAACTTTAGAAAGATATTGCTGAAACGTTGTGCTTCGTTTATTGATTTCAGAACTCAATTTAAAAATACAATACGAAAGAATAGGCAATGGAAGAATAGTATATAAGGTAAGCAGCGGCGATACATTATACATATATAATATCACGATCGCAAAGCGAATTACTGTATTAATAGTATACATTACTGCGGGTCCAACATACATACGTACTTTTGAAACGTCTTCGCTGATACGATTCATTAAATCTCCCGTTCTGTTTTGCTTGTAAAAATTCTGCGAAAGATTCTCGTATTGCCTAAAAACTTCATTTTTCAAATCAAACTCAATATGGCGCGACATTACAATTAAAGTCTGGCGCATTAAAAAAGTTAGAAAACCCGCAACAATCGTTGTGCCAATGATAAGCAGCACATTATGAATGAGATCCTGACGGAAAGCTGCGATCACGGTTTCAGAATTTTGCTCGGCTTTAGTTAGTTTGTCAAAATTCTCAATAGCGTTTAAAGATTTGCTAATAAGTTTTGGAGTAAATAACGAAAATATTTGTGCGATTATGGTTATTAAAATACCTAGCGAAAAACTATATTTATATTTGACGAAATATTTGTTTAAATAGCTTAATTCTTTCATTTTTTTAAGAAATCTGATATTGAATTGATTAGTATTTAAGAATTATTACTAAATAAAGTTATAATAATTTGCGATTTAATCAAAACAATTATATTGTAATATTGTTATTTTAAAGATAAAAAATTAGCACATGTGTATTTTTTAATTATGTTTGAGTTGTCTTTTTGACGAATTCATAATTTTAACTAATTTATACTAGCGCTATGGATGCAACTTTTGCAACTGGAAAGGAACTTCAAAAAATGGATCCTGTTTTTGGTCAGTTATCTTTTGATGATCACGAACAAATTGTATTTTGCAATGACAAAGATACAGGTTTAAAAGCAATTATTGGTATTCATAATTCAGTTATGGGACCAGCTTTAGGAGGAACCAGAATGTGGAATTACAACACAGAATGGGAAGCCTTAAATGATGTTTTACGTCTTTCGAGAGGTATGACTTTTAAATCGGCTATTACTGGACTAAATATTGGTGGAGGTAAAGCAGTTATTATTGGTGATGCTAAAACGCAGAAAACACCTGAGTTAATGCGCAAGTTTGGTGAATTCGTTCACTCTTTAAGCGGAAGATATATCACTGCAGAAGATGTTGGAATGGAGACTAAAGACATGGACACAGTTAGAGATGTAACACCTTATGTTACTGGTATCTCTGAAGAAAGAGGTGGTTCTGGAAATCCTTCTCCTGTTACAGCTTACGGAGTTTATTTAGGAATGAAAGCTGCTGCTAAAAGTCAGTTTGGAACTGATGTTTTAGATGGTAAAAAAGTTTTGGTTCAAGGAATTGGACACGTGGGTGAAACTTTGGTTGAGTATTTAACTAAAGAAGGAGCACAGGTTACGATTTCTGATATTAATGAAGAAAAATTATACCAAGTTGCTTCAAAATACAATGCAACAATTTATACTGGCGAAGATTTATATACTGCAGATGTTGATATCTACGCGCCGTGTGCGATGGGTGCAACAATCAATGATAATACAGTAGATAAAATTAAGGCTAAAGTAATTGCTGGTGCTGCTAACAACCAATTAGCAGATGAAAATGTTCACGGTGCAAGATTACAGGAAAGAGGAATTTTATACGCTCCAGATTTCTTAATCAACGCAGGAGGAATTATCAATGTTTACGCAGAATTAGCGAACTACGGTAAAGCTGAAATCATGACGAAAACAGAAAATATCTACAACACAACTTTAGAAATTATCGATTTCGCTGCTAAAAACGGAATTACAACGCATAAAGCTGCACTTACAATTGCTCAAAACCGTATCGATCAAAGAAGAATCGAGAACGCGGCTAAGTAATTTAGTGTTCAGTGATCACTTTTTTTAAGTGTTCAGTCTCAGTCTCAGTTTTCAGTTCTGCTGGAAACTGGGGCTTTTTTTTTAGTTTTCAGTCGCAGTCTCAGTTTTCAGTTTGTTGGGATCTTGATTTTTTTGTTAGTTTTCAGTCGCAGTCTCGGTTTTCAGTTTGTTGGAATCTTGATTTTTTTTGTTTTCAATATTATTGAATACTACAACTGAATACTGACACTGCATACCGCGACTGCATACTGTGACTGAATAATGAGACTGAATACTGACAACTGAAAACTGCGACTGAAAAACCGCGACTGAAAACTAAAAAACAAAGACTTTTTTGTGAATTAATTTTAAAATATCCCTTAAAAGTTTTACTTTTGCAGACTAATTTTTAAATGTTCTTACACGGTGGTAAATAGAAGACACATACGCGTTAAAGTAATGCAATCCATTTATGCAATGCATCAGAGCGGTTCTGATAATATGGAAAAAGAAGAAAAATTTCTTTTTTACAGTATTGATAATATTCAGGACTTATACCTTATAATGCTTTCTTCATTGATAGAAATTTGTAAAAAAGAAGCTGTCTTTTTGCATCTGTCAAGTAAAAAACACCTTGCTACTGCAGCAGAACGTAACCCAAACGAAAAGTTTGTAAAGAACAAAATTTTTCAACTTCTTGCCGAAAGCAATTCTCTTAGTATTGCTTTAGAAAATCGCAAAATCAACAACTGGTCTTTAAACGATGATTATATTATTTTACTTTTAAATGATGTAAAAGCGAGTGATTTGTACCAAAAATACATGAGCAACAATACCAATACATTTGAAGAAGACAGACAATTTGTAATTGATTTGTTTGAAAATGTAATTGTTCCAAATGAAAAATTATATGAGTATTTAGAGGATGATAAATTAACTTGGGTTGATGATATTCCTGTTGTAAATACGCATATTATAAAGCAATTGAAAGCAATTAAAACCGAAGATCCAGACGACTTTAGAGTGCCAAAATTGTATAAAGATGTTGAAGATAAAGATTTTGCTAAAGATCTTTTTAGAAGAACAGTTTTAAACGAACCAGCTTTCGCAAAAGAATACGAAGACAAAACACCAAATTGGGACAGCGATCGTATTGCCGAAATCGATACAATCATTTTGAAAATGGCAATTTGCGAATTTTTGAAATTCCCTTCAATTCCAGTAAAAGTAACTCTTAACGAATATTTAGAAATCGCAAAAGAGTATTCTACTCCAAAAAGTAGTATTTTTATCAACGGAATTTTAGATAACCTTGTTAAGGAACTTACAGCCAACAAAAAGATGGTAAAAGTGGGAAGAGGGTTAATGTAATAATAGATAAAATCCAATTTTTAAATACCAAAATCCAATAACTTTATGACTCTGAGCCGAGGTAAAGAGCAAAAAAGAATATTAATTATAAATCAAAAACAAATTTAAATTATGGGACAATTAACTCAATTTGCGCCATTCCTTTTAATGTTCGTGGTACTTTATTTTTTCATGATTAGACCACAGCAGAAAAAAGCTAAAAACGAAAAAGAATTTGAAAGCAGCCTAAAAGTAGGTGACAAAATAGTAACAAAAAGTGGTTTCCACGGTAAAGTTTCTGAAATAACTGACAATTCAAGTTCAATTATTATTGAAACTATGGCAGGAAAATTAAAAATCGAACGTTCTGCAATTTCTTTAGACATGAGCGCAGCTTTGAACAAAAAAGCATAAGTTTTTAAAATTCTAATAAAATTTAAATCCCAAATTCCAATTAAGGAGTTTGGGATTTTTTGTTTTAGCGGTTTGCTTCATTTTTGTCATCTTGACGAAGGGAGGATCATATGAGTAGCTCCGTAATTTTGTCAATCTTTGTAGGGTTTCTAGTGTGATTTCTCCCTTCGGTCGAAATGACAAACTGTTGTGTAGTTCCTGTTGTCTTCAATCTTGTCATCCTGAAGAAGGAAAGATTGCATGAGTAGCTCGGTAATGTATTTCACCAATGTTTATAGAGTTTAAAAGTGTGGTTGCTTCGTTCCTCGCAATGACAAACTTTAAAGAATAGCTTAGACGCAATCTTGTCATCCTGACGAAGGAAGGATCTTCGTAAGTAGCTCCGCAATTTATTTTATCATTGTTTATATAGTTTATAAGTGTGGTTGCTTCGTTCCTCGCAATGACTTATCAAAACGTAAAAACCTTTGTCAAAGTTTAAAACTTTGACAAAGGTCTCGATATCTTGGAATTTGGAATTTAAAAATTTGGAATTTAAATTACCTGTATTTATCATTCAATCCAACATTCGCTAGAATCATAGGTATTACCTTTTCAATTCTTGAAAGTTTCGTTTTTTCCTGTTTTGCCGATTCAATATATTCTAAAAACTCATATTGTTTATACGGAGAAAACTTCGCGAAGGCTTCTTTTAAAGCTGGATTTTGAGTCATTTCTTTTTCTAAAAGCTCAGATACAATGGTTTCTTTTTTAGAAGGTTTAATGATTTTTCCCTGCTTCTCGTTTTCAATGGCTTCGTGAATGTATTCTAAAACATCTTTTTCGCTTACTTCCTTTTTTGAGGTAAAACGCCATTGCCTTAACGACTTTGTAACTTCTTCCTGAGCATTTAGTAATTTCTTTTTCTCATCTTTCAGGAAAACTCCGTTGAAAAACCAAATCGCAAAGTAATCTTTAAATCCGCCGAGACCAATTACATTTTTCTTTTGATAAACATAAACTGGACCGCCCCATTTTGTGGTTTCTGTCAGTTCGGTTTTGTCTAGAATTGATTTTAGAAAAAGTAATTCCTCTTCCCATTTTTCACCGTACTTCCAAATGCCTTTATTTTCAGAATTGGATTCCAATTTTTATTTCTTTTTAGATTTTTCTGGAGTATCAAAAGTGCCGGGAATCGCTGTTAATTCAGCAATTTTCACAATAACCTCAGTTGCTTTTTGGATGCTTTCTGCTGGAACATATTCATATTTTCCGTGGAAATTATGACCGCCCGCAAAAATGTTCGGACAAGGTAATCCCATATAAGATAATTGAGAACCATCTGTACCGCCTCGAATTGGTTTTATGATAGGTTTGATGTTCAATTCTCTCATCGCTTTTTCTGCAATATCAACAATGTATTTTACAGGTAAAACCATTTCTTTCATATTGAAATATTGATTTTTTACTTCAGCAATAACAATATCTTCACCGAATTTCTTCGCAAATTTCTTGTTGATTTTTTTTGTAATTTTATGAATCAGTTCTTTTCGGCTCTCAAACTTTTTCTTGTTATGATCGCGGATAATTAGCTCTAGAACCGTTTCTTCAATATTTCCTTTTATATGATGAACGTGAAAAAATCCTTCGTAACCTTTAGTTTCTTCTGGAGTTTCACCTTTTGGAAGTTCATTAATAAACTCATTTGCCAAAAGCATCGAATTGATCATTTTTCCTTTTGCATAACCTGGGTGAACACTTTTTCCTTTAAAAGTAATTTTGGCTCCCGCAGCATTAAAATTTTCATATTCTAATTCACCAATCTGGCTTCCGTCCATAGTATAAGCCCATTGCGCACCGAATTTCTCCACATCAAAATGATGAGCGCCACGACCAATTTCTTCGTCTGGAGTAAAACCAATTCTGATTTTTCCGTGTTTAATTTCCGGATGCTGAATCAAGTATTCCATAGCTGAAACAATTTCTGTAATTCCAGCTTTATCATCTGCTCCTAAAAGAGTTGTTCCGTCAGTTGTAATAAGGGTTTGACCTTTATATTGTAATAGATCTTTAAAGTAATTTGGAGATAAAATGATGTTTTTCTCTGCATTCAAAACAATATCTTTTCCATCGTAATTTTCGATGATTTGAGGCTTCAC
>NZ_CAMLIX010000234.1 GCF_946479975.1 uncultured Flavobacterium sp. | reverse complement strand
GGCAGTTAGAAATACTGTTACAGATAGTGCCGTTGTTCAATTTATTAAAGAAATAAAAAGAATTCGTACAGAAAGAGTTGATCCTGAAGTTTTAAGAAATGTAAAAGCAGGTTATATCGGGAGATTTGTAATGCAGGTTGAAAAGCCTCAAGCTGTTGCTCGTTATGCTTTGAACATTGAAACAGAAAAACTTCCAGCTGATTTCTATGAAAAATACATTCAAACGATAAATAATGTTACCGCCGACGATATTTATCGTGTTGCAAACAAATATTTCTTGTTAGACAATATGAGAATTGTGGTTGTTGGTAAAGGAGCCGATGTAATTTCAAGCTTAGAAAAACTTCAGATTCCGATTTCTTATTACGATAAATACGGAAATTCTGTTGAGAAACCTTCAACAAAAAAAGAAGCCCCAAAAGATATCACGGCTAAAACTGTTTTCGAAAATTACATTAAGGCAATTGGTGGAGAAAAAGCAGTTACAGCTGTAAAAACGCTTTTTATGAATGGTTCTACAACTATTCCACAAGCTCCTACTCCATTAACTTTTACTTCTAAATTAGATTCAAAAGGAAAAATGATGGTTTCGCTTTCTATGGGAACTATGAATTTAATGAAACAAGTCGTTAATGAAAAAGGTGCTTACATCGAGCAGCAAGGTCAAAGAAAAAATCTTGAGGGAAATGATTTAGCCGAAATGAAAGCCAGCGCAGCTCCGTTTGAAGAATTACAACTTGTAAAAAGAACAGATTTAAAAGTAGACGGAATCGCACCAATTAACGGAAGCGACGCTTATGTAATTAAAGACGGCAAAACAACTTATTATTATGATGTAAAATCAGGTTTGAAAACGGCTGAATCTAAAGTTCGTGAGCAAGTTGGAAAATCGGCAGAGCAAATCACGAATTTCAACGATTATAAAGAAGTAAAAGGCGTTAAAGTTCCTTTTAACTTAATTCAAAATGTTGGTTTCGAATTGGACATTAAAATGTCTGATATTAAAATTAACGAAGGAGTTTCGGAGAAAGATTTTATTTAAAAAGTTGCTAAGGCTCTGAGTTGCTAAGCTACTAAGATTTCAAGGCTTTGTCAAAGTTTAAAACTTTGACAAAGCCTTTTTTATTAATCAAGTTTGCCATTTTGACCGAAGTCGAAGAGCGCAAAGGGCTTCGACTTCGGTCAGCCTGACAGACAAATTGGAAATCTACTTTTTCGCCGACAAATAAACTCCAATCAAAATAATAAACGCTCCAACAGACTGAATCGGCGTCAGCATTTCGTTATCTAATAATCCCCAGAAAAATGCCACGATCGGAATCAAATACGTTACCGAAGTGGCAAAAACTGGCGATGACATTTGAATCAGTTTAAAGAAAAGAACATTGGCAATTCCCGTTCCTAAAACACCTAAAATCATTACAAAAAGTATAGAATGCTGCGTTTCTGCAAAATTTATTTTATGACTGATATCGGTTGTGCTTAAAATAATTAACGCTGGCAAAAGCAGAAGTGCAAAATTTCCCGTTGTAATACTAACAGAATTAAGGTCGTGGAGATATTTCTTAATCAGATTTACGTTGATGGCATAACTTAATGTGGCAATTACAACCATTAAAATGTAGATATAATTTTGACTTCCAGAAGAAGAATCTCCGCTTAAAACCAAAAGCAGACATCCTAAAAGTCCAACAAAAACACCTAAAACTTGTCGCTTTTGAAACTGAATTCCGAAAGCTATAATTCCTAAAATCAAAGTATTTAAAGGCGTTAATGAGTTCAAAATTGCTACAACCGAACTATCAACTTGAGTTTCGGCAATCGCAAATAGGTAAGCTGGTATAGAAGTTCCAAACAATGAAGTGATAGCAACATATTTCCATTGCCTTTTTGAGATTTTCTTTAAACTATTGAAACCAAAAATCAACAAAAAAAGTGCCGCAAAAATAATTCTGAATGAACCAACTTGAATTGCAGTTAAACCAATTAATCCTTTTTTTATTAGAATAAAAGAACTTCCCCAAATAAGAGAAAGAATCGTTAAGTAGATCCACTTTAACTGTTTTGTATCCATAAATTATATTTTACTGCAAATTTGTAATTATTTTATGGACTGACCATTCACTTTTTATTAATTTTGCAGAATCGTAATTCGCAATTTAAAATTTATATATAATGAAAGTTTCAAAAATCTTAATCGCCGCAACAATTGCTGGATTAGTATTCGTTGGCTGTAAAAAAGCCGAAGACAAAAGTCTTGAAGTTGTAAATGCAGAAAAAAGTGCTCCAAAAGAACACAAACCAATTGCTGCTGAAAATCTTCAAACTGCAAGCTTTAAAATTGACGGAATGACTTGTGCCGTTGGATGCGCTAAAACAATCGAAGAAGAATTAGCAAATCTTGACGGAGTTGACAAAGCAACTGTAGATTTTGACAAAAAAACAGCAACAGTAAGTTTTGACAAAACAATTCAAAATTCAGAATCTTTAACAAAAGTGGTTCAAGAAACTGGAGACGGAAAAACATATAAAGTTTCGAATTTTAAGTCTTAAATTTGAAATTAATCATCTAAAAAGGCGTTCAGATTTGAGCGCTTTTTTTATGTGAAATTATAAGACTTTAGATTTTAAATTTAAATTTGTTAAAATGCAATTTCTAAAATTATTTTTAAAATGGATCCTTTACAAATTTTTACGGGCAGATATTTACTAGAAATTCTAGGCGCGTGCTTGAGATTCATTTACTTAAATATCATGATTGCTTTTAAAGAAGATGGCGATTTTATTGTCTTTTCAGAAATTTTGTCTCCAAAAGGAAATACAAATAAAAAGAATGGCAATAGCGAAAGAAATCATATGATCGGAGTGATTTTTCTGGGAGGAACTGTGCTTCTTTTAATAGTTTTCAATTCATAAAAAAAGGAATCTAAATGATTCCTTTTTCTTTATTTCCATTTCAACGTTTCCATCAAACGCTGCATATCATTTTTAACGTAACTCGCGGCAGGCATTATTGAGTCAAAATTTGGTTTTGCATAAAAATACATCGAACCAATTAAAAAGTGTTTTGTACTGTCGGTAACGTAAAACTGAGAGTTTGTCGCTGCGTTTCCGTCAACTTGATAAAACATTCCGTAAACCTTTTTCTGCGGATTCAAATACGGTTGTTCTAAGATATCATCAGCTTTAATAACGTGTTCGTATGTCAGCTTTTGGGCATCTCTCAACAACTTATCAATATTACCATTTACAGGCTTGTATGTCAAATAAATCGTGGCTTTCATTTTAGGATATGTAATTGCAAAACCACATTCTTTCTCGCCTTTAATAGTTGCCTCTTCATTCATTTCAAAAGCAAACGGACAGTTGTTTTCAAAACTTACATATTTTGCTTCTGGGTAATCCAATCGCAGATAACTTGCCGGCTTTGGCAAAACATCATTTTTACAGCTTATCACTGTTAACGCAAGCAAAATCGCTGTTATTGAAAATATTCTATTAAACATTTTAATTTATGGTTACTTTTATTTGTTTGACACGTTTTTTATCTACTGTTTCTACAGTAAATATGCAGTTTTTGAAAGGCACTTTTTGGTCTTTTTTCGGAAAATTACCTAAAATTTCCAGAATAAATCCAGCCAAAGTTTCTGCTTCTCCTTTATGAGCTTCAAAAAGATCTTCATCAACATCTACAATTCTGTAGAAATCTTTTAGGTTTATTTTTCCTTCGAAAAGAAAATTATTTTCATCAATCTGAGAGAAATTCAGATTTTCATCATCAAACTCATCACTGATATCTCCTACTATTTCTTCAATAATATCTTCTAACGAAACCAATCCAGATGTTCCTCCATATTCATCAACCACAATGGCTAAATGACTTTTTAAACTCTGAAAATCCTTCAATAAATTGTCTAGTTTTTTATTTTCGGGAACAAAAAAAGCTTCTCTAATTAAAGATGCCCAATCAAATTCTTCTTTATCTATATGAGGCAGTAAATCCTTGACGAAAAGCACACCTTCAATCTGATCAATATTATCACGATAAATCGGAATTCTTGAAAAACCAGTTTCAATTATTTTAGGATAAATAGCAGCAAATGTTTCTGATATTTCTAATGCAAAAATATCAATTCTCGGACTCATAACCTGCTTTGTATCGGTGTTTCCGAAAGAAACAATTCCCTCCAGAATTTTTTGTTCTTCTGTTGAAGTTCCTTCAGAATCTGTTAATTCCAAAGCCTGAGAAAGCTGATTGATGGAAAAATTGTTCTTTTGTTTTCCTAATTTATTGTGCAAATATATAGTAAGCGCACGCATTGGCAAGCTTAAAGGTGACAATACTTTATCTAAAAAAGCGAGCGGATAAGCAACTCGTTTTGCAAAACGAATACTATTTCTGCTTGCGTATACTTTAGGAAGCACTTCTCCAAACAATAAAATTAAAAAGGTTACAAGAATTACTTCAAGTGTAAATTTGAAAACAGGAGAACTCACATTGGCAAAAATATTCTGCCCCATGTAAGCAAAGAGAATCACGACGCCTATGTTAAAAAAATTATTTGCAACAAGTAATGTCGCCAAAAGTTTTTTAGGTTTATCTAATAAATTCGAAATAATAGTCCCTTTTGCGGGATTATCATTTAAAGTATCATCGATATCTTGCTGTGATAGAGAAAAAAGGGCAACTTCGGCTCCAGAAACAATTGCGGAAAGAAATAACAAAATAAATATTCCGACGAAACCAATAATTAAATTAGCGTCAAGATTGGTAGAAAAAAGTAGACTGGGCTCTGGGTCCAAAATGCATAAAATTAGTTAAACATCTCTTAGAAAGGCAGATCGTTAATTGGAAGCCCTTCATTAGCAGCATCAAAGTTAGCATTTTTTGTTGGTTCTGTCTCTTGATTTTGTCTAGTATTTGCAGTTTCTTTTTTGGTAGTCAGAAAAGTAAACTCTGTAACCTGAATTTCTGTCGTATATTTTGTAGTGCCATCTTCTGCCTGCCATTGGCGAGATTTGATCCTTCCTTCCACATAAATTTTATCCCCTTTCGAGAGATATTTTTCGCAAATTTCTGCTGCTTTATTTCTAACAACTAAATTATGCCATTCTGTAGAAGTTATCTTTTCATTCGTCGTTTTATTGATGTACACCTCATTTGTAGCCAGCTGAAAACGCCCGATGCAGTTCCCTCCATCAAAATAATGCATCTTCACATCATCGCCTAAATGGCCAATAAGCATCACTTTATTTAATGTTCCGTTCATAGTTTTTGGTGGTATTTCTATCAAAGATACATTTTTTTAGCAAATTATTTCTTGCTTTTCTATAAAATTATAAATGACAATTGGAAAAGGAAAAGTTTTCAATTTTTTAGCATCAATTCCATTTTCGATTTTTTCTTTCACTCTAATTTTCCAGAACTGTATATGCAAATGCTGATGTGAAAGTTTGTGTATAATTGTAGATTGACTATAATCTTCCATACTTATAATAGTATAGGAAGTAAAAATTTCTTCTTTTACTTTTTTCGAAACCGTTTCATAATCAACAATTGACAATGTTTCTAAAAGCGGAAATTCGTATAAATTATGCCAGATTCCCTTGTCAGTTCTTTTTTGAATTAATGTATTCCCTAGAACATCTTCTAAAATTAAATAATTAAAGTAGCGATTGGTGATCTTTATTTTTTTTGACTTTACGGGCAACATATTTACTTTTCCTTTTTGCAAGGCCGCACAGCTTTCATTAAAAACACAAATTGAACAATTTGGACTTTTAGGCACACATTGCAGCGCACCAAACTCCATAATTGCCTGATTAAATAATGCTGGATTATCTTTTGGCATTACTTCCTGCGCCAAAGCCGTAAACTCTTTTTTAGTTGCTGGAAGCGCAATATCCGATTCAACATCAAAATAACGAGACAGCACACGAAATACATTTCCATCTACAACTGGAACCAATTCATTAAAAGAAAAAGAAGCAATTGCTGCTGCTGTATATTCGCCAACTCCTTTAAGTTTTAATAACTCTTTATAAGAATCAGGAAAAACTCCATTTAAGTCATAAGCAATATATTGAGCTGTTTTATGAAGATTTCGAGCTCTAGAATAATACCCTAAACCCTGCCAAAGTTTCAAAACTTTCTCTTCTGAGGCATCAGCCAAATCTTTTACAGTAGGAAATTCCTTGGTAAATGCAAAAAAATAAGGCATTCCTTGAGCAACTCTTGTCTGTTGCAGCATAATTTCTGAGAGCCAAATTTGGTACGGATCGACCGTTTTTCGCCATGGTAAATCACGCTTGTTTTGTAAATACCATTTTATCAATATGTTAGAAAAATCCATTCGAAAATACTTAGATTACAAAAGTAAATGTTTATGTAATTAAAATTTAACGAATTAGCTTGATTAATTATTTTTTTAATTCCTATATTTGCAAACTCAAAAAAATAGTACACCATTTATAAAATAAAATAGGAAAGAAAATGACGAAAGCAGATATCGTAGCGAAGATTTCAGAGAAACTAGGTCTTGAAAAAGGAGACGTTCAAGCAACAGTAGAAACTTTTATGGAAGAAGTAAAAACTTCTTTAGAAACTGGAGACAATGTTTACCTAAGAGGATTTGGTAGTTTTATCGTTAAAACTAGAGCTGAAAAAACTGGAAGAAACATTTCTAAAAACACTACAATTAAAATTCCAGCACACAACATTCCTGCGTTTAAACCTGCAAAAGTTTTTGTAGAGGGAGTAAAAACAAACAACGAAGCAAAATAATATTAATTAACATAAAATCTGACACGATATGCCAAGTGGTAAAAAAAGAAAGAGACATAAGGTAGCGACTCACAAACGTAAAAAAAGAGCGAGAGCTAACCGTCACAAAAAGAAAAAGTAGTTTTAAACTACTTTTTTCTTTTTAAAAGTTCATTGAAATTGGAAATTAGTATTCAGTCACCAGTATTTAGTATTCAGTCAGCTGATTACTTAAAACTGAAAACTGCCAGCTAGTTTTCACCGGGTAAATACCTGTTAAAAATATTGTTTAATCCATCTGTAGATAAGATTTTAGATTTTAGATTTCAGATTTTAGGTTTTTTATAAATCTATATTCTTTTGTCTTTATTCTATTTTCTGAAAAAACAGATAAAAATTTACAGTGTGAATAAAGAATTAATCATTAGATCTAGTTCTGAAGCCGTAGATTTTGCCTTATTAAAAGATGGAAAACTAATTGAATTACACAAAGAAGAAGAGAAAAGCAACTTTCAAGTTGGTGATATTTTTATTGCCAAAATCAGAAAACCAGTTGCTGGACTTAATGCTGCTTTTGTAAATGTAGGCTTTGAAAAAGATGCCTTTTTACATTATCACGATTTA
>NZ_CAMLIX010000233.1 GCF_946479975.1 uncultured Flavobacterium sp. | reverse complement strand
TTAAAAAAAGACAAACGTTGGGGAAGTTCTGACAGGAAGTTTGTTGCTGAAACGATATACGAAATTGTTCGTTGGAAAAGATTATACGCAGAAATTGCAGAAGTTAAAGAACCTTACGACAGAGATAATCTTTGGAGAATGTTTGCCGTTTGGGCAGTTTTACGTGGTTATCCAATTCCTGATTGGAGACAATTGGAAGGAACTCCAGAAAGAAAAATAAAAGGTCGTTTTGACGAATTATCTAAAAATAGAGCACTTAAAGAATCTATTCCAGATTGGATGGATGAGTTGGGTGTGAAAGAATTAGGAGAACAAGTTTGGTCTAAAGAAATTACAGCTCAAAATCAGCCTGCAAAAGTTATCCTTAGAACAAATACCTTAAAAGGAACTAAAGAAAGTCTTAGAAATACTTTAATGGATTTAAATATTGAAACAGAATATTTAAAAGACCAGCCAGAAGCTCTTGTTTTAAAAGAAAGAGCCAATGTATTTTTAACAGATGCATTTAAACAAGGACTTTTTGAAGTACAAGATGCCAACTCACAATTGGTTGCAGGATTTTTGGATGTAAAACCAGGAATGCGCGTGGTTGATACTTGCGCAGGAGCGGGCGGAAAAACATTGCATATGGCTTCTTTAATGGAAAACAAAGGGCAATTGATTGCAATGGATTTATACGAAAGTAAATTGAAGCAATTGAAATTAAGAGCAAAAAGAAATGGCGCTTTTAATATTGAATACCGCATTATCGACAGCACAAAAGTGATCAAAAAATTACACGAAAAAGCTGATCGTGTTTTAATTGACGCACCTTGTAGCGGATTAGGAGTTTTAAAAAGAAATCCTGATTCGAAATGGAAATTACAACCTGAGTTTATCGATAACATTCGTAAAGTTCAGAGTGAAGTTTTAGAAAACTATTCTAAAATTGTAAAACCAGGCGGAAAATTAGTTTATGCAACTTGTTCTGTTTTACCATCAGAAAACCAAGAACAGGTGGAGAAATTCTTAAAAACAGAAATCGGGCAACAATTTACATTCATTCAAGATCGCAAAATGTTAGCTTCTGAATCTGGCTTTGACGGATTTTATATGGCACTTTTGGAACGTAAAGCTTAAAAATTAAAATTCCAATTTGTAAATTCCAAATTCCAAACTTTGGATACTTTAAATAACAAAATCCCAAATTTCAATCTTAGTTATTGAAATTTGGGATTTTTGTTTTCAACCCTTCATTAACCAACTCCCATAGTTTTGTCATTTCGAGGAACGAGAAATCTCCGCGAAACTCTACAAAGATTGGCTAATTATTGCGGAGCTACTTACGAAGATTTCTCCTTCGTCGAAATGACAATATTGCGAAAACTAGGATCTACTTTTATCTTCTGGTTTAACCTTGTCAAAGTTTAAAACTTTGACAAGGTTCTAAACGCAAAGCATTGGAATTTGGAATTTAAAATATTGGAATTTTACACTTGTAAGGTCGGCTTGCGAAGTAATTTCCCATTTTCATTTTCTTTAAATTTAGAAACAAAAACTATTTCTTTTGGTTTTTCATATTTTCCTAAAACATCAAAGAAGTCTGGAGCAAATTCTTGCTTTTCGCCTTCAATAACTAGGACTAATTTTTCTCCTAAAGTAGTATCAGGAAGTCCTGTAACAAAAAATCTGTTCTTTATTTTTCCGATCAATTTAGCTTCAATCTGTTCTGGAATCAGCTTTACTCCTCCACTATTTACAACATTATCAATTCTTCCTAAAAAGATAAACTGCTGTTCATTTAGCAATTCTACCAAATCATTTGTTACAATTGGTTCATCAGAAATGGTCGAAACATGAATAACCAGACACTGACGATCATCTTGAGAAATTTTTACATTTGGCAAAATTGAAAAAACAGAATCGCCCAAGCGTTTTGCAGCAATATGAGTTATGGTTTCTGTCATTCCATACGTTTCGTAGATTTCTGTTTTAAGCGGTAAAAGCTGCTGTTCTAAAGAAGAATCCATTTTTGCTCCGCCAATAATCAGTTTACGGACTTTAGAAAGTCCATCAATTGAATTTTGAACCTGAAGCGGCACCATTGCAACAAAATCATACGTTGTAGAATTCAGCGCCAAAGGATGCAGACTTGGCGAAACGACATCAAGTTCTAATCCTAAAATTAAACTGCGAACCAGCATCATTTTTCCGGCAATAAATTGCGTTGGCAGGCACAACAAAGCTTTATCACCAGGTTTTAAATCAAAAAAATCTCCTGTTGCCAAAGCAGATTGTATCATGGCCTGTTTTTGTAACCGAACCAATTTTGGAAGTCCAGTTGTTCCAGAGGTTGTCATTTCGATATAATCTCTTTTATCAAACCAATCCAAAAAGAATTCTCCTATTGACTGTTCATAAGCATCTCCTTCTTTTACATAACTATACGCGATACGACACAAGTCTTTTGCATTTAAATGGTAGCCATTTAGCTTAAAATAATTATGAACTTTATGTTGTGTTAGATTTTGCATATTCTTCTATTTTGCTTCGACATTCTTAATTTCACCCGTCAATTTTTCTGTCCAATTCGTCCAGCCGTATTTTTTACTAAAGATAAAAAGTAAAATAGGATAAATAACTAAAACAGGCAGTATAACATCGATTCCAGGTGAAGGTTCAGAAAGATCTTTGAATATAGAATTTGTTTGAAAAACTGACCAATCTGAAGTAATTAGCAAGGCTCCAATTAAATTATTCGCCGCATGAAAACCAAGAGCGAGTTCCATTCCTTCATCCATTAAGGTAATTACTCCTAAAAACAGACCTGTTCCTATATAATAAACCATTATTATGTTTCCCATTTTTACAACTTCTGGATTGGCCCAATGCATAGATCCAAAAATAACAGAAGTCATCACCAGCGGAAACCATCTATTTCTAGCTAAATTGGCAAATCCCTGCATTAAATATCCTCTAAAAACATATTCTTCTGTACTGGTTTGAATTGGAATTAAAAGCGTTCCTACAACAACCAAAATCAAGAAAGGAACTAATTTGAAGTTAAAAACAAAATTCTCTGGCGAATTTAAATATACCAACGTGAAACTCAATAAAGAAAAGAAAGTCCATAAAAGAAACGAAAAAATAATTCGTTTCCAATCTACTTTTGGTCTTGAAGTCGTAACCGACAGTAAAGTTTGATGGTGAATAAATTTCACCACAAAATAGATTCCTGCAAAGGCAAAAATAAAGGAAATCATGACTAGAAAAAGCGTCGTATTAGACTCAAACATTTTCATAATTTCGTCATTCGTATTCGGAAAGGGTTTGTTTTCGACTTTAGTTTTATAAAATACGGCGAGAGAAATTGGAATTTGCCCAACAAAAGAGGCCGTAATAATAAAAAATGACCCTAAAAGATATTTCCAAAACTTATTTTCAGGTTTAATTCCTTGCTCTAAAAACATAAATTTTAAATTTAAAAAAATGAGAATTCAAAATCGATAAGTTAATCTTACTTTTGACATTGCGAAAGTACCTCTTTTTCTCATAAGAGTTTTTCGAACCCTTAAATATAAAAAAATGATACAAATTACCATAATCCGCGATGCGGAAAATCGAGAAATTGTCTGGCTTTTATTGAACAATCGAATCAAGAATTTGAAATAATTCCTTATTTGACTGAAACACCATCTGTTGAAGAATTAAAAATACTATTAAAGCAGTTAAATCTTGAACCGCTTCAATTGGTAAGAACAAAAGAAAAAATCTGGATCGAAAATTTTAAAGGCAAAACATTAAGTGACGATCAAATTATTACTGCAATGGTCGAAAATCCTATTTTAATCGAACGTCCGATTGTAGTAAAAGATGGAAAAGCCATAATTGGACGTGATCCAGATCTTGTTGCTTCTTTTTTAGATTGATTCTAAAATACCTTGTTAACATTTTTTTGTGAGTTGTCTCTTTAAACCAAAAACTACTTTTGCTGTCTAAAGAAGAAAAACCAGAAAATGAAAAAAATCAAATTTGCTGTACTGCTTGTATTCTTGTTTACAAGTTTTTACAATTACTCACAACAAGGACCCGGTGGCAACAAGGTAAAAGTCAGCGGAAAAGTTTTAGAAAAAGTGAGCAAACAACCTTTAGAGTATGCTACTATTTCTATTACTGCACCAAATGACACCAAAGTTATTGCGGGCGGTATTACAAATCCAAAAGGAGAATTTGAAGTTGCTGTTGCGCCAGGAACTTATGATATAAAAGTTGAATTTATTTCTTTTAAATCCACTGAAATCAAAGGAAAAAACATTTCTGGAGATACCAATTTAGGCGTTGTAAACTTATCTGAAGACGCAGCGCAGTTGAATGAAGTTGTGGTTCGTGCAGAAAAATCGACTGTAGAGATCAAACTAGACAAAAAAGTATACAACGTTGGTCAAGATATGATTGTAAAAGGCGGAAGCGTAAGTGATGTTTTAGACAACGTTCCTTCCGTTTCTGTTGATACAGAAGGGAATGTAAGTTTAAGAGGAAGTGATAATATCCGTATTTTAATTGACGGAAGACCTTCTCAAGCTATTAACATGGCTGAAGCTTTAAGACAACTTCCTGCCGATGCAATTGACAAAGTAGAAGTCATTACAAATCCATCTGCACGTTATGATGCCGAAGGAGGTTCTGGAATTATCAATATTGTTCTTAAAAAAGGTAAAAACCAAGGCTTTAATGGAACTTTGATTGCTTCAACAGGTTTACCAGAAACGTATGGTTTAAGTGCCAATGTGAATTATAAAACCGAAAAATTAAACTACTTCACAACTGCTGGATACAACTACAGAACAAATGAAGGAGCTGGTAGAACAAACTCTGAATATTTAAATGCAGACGGAACTACAAAAAATTTCTTAGACGAAACTCGCGACACCAAACGTGTTAGAGATGGATTCAATGGAAGAGCCGGAGTTGAATGGACACTTAATCCAACCACTTTCTGGACCAATGCTATTAATTATCAAAAAAATACAGGTGACGACAGAGATTTGATCAATTATTATAATTACGATGCTGCACGTAATTTCACGGGAACAACTTATCGTTTGAACAACGCTGATACTGGAAGTGAAAATGTTGAATTTACTTCTAACTTAATTAAAAATTTCAACGATAAAGGACACAAACTTACAGCAGATTTCTCTATTTCTAGAAATACAGATGACAGTAACAGTATTATCACCGATTCACCAAAATATGATACGACATTAAACAATCAGATACAAAAACAAATTTTGTTTCAAGCAGATTATGTCTTACCATTGGGCGAAGGCAGTCAGTTTGAGGCTGGTTATAAAGGTAGTTTTGGCGATTTGAACAACGACTATGATGTTGCAAATAATCGTGTTCCAAATCCTAATTTGTCCAATACATTAGAATACAAAGAAAACATCAATGCACTTTACACGCAATATGGTTTCAAAGCAAACAAATTTTCTTACTTATTTGGTTTAAGATGGGAAGACACAAACATCGAAGTGAACTTACTAGACAACAGCAATTTCAATACAAAGAAATACAACAATTTATTTCCAAGTGCTTTTGTTAGTTACGAAATTTCAGATCAAAGCAATTTCTCAGCAAGTTACAGTAAACGTTTATCTAGACCAAGAGGACGTTTTATGAACCCAGCTGTAAACTATGCAAGTAACATTAACATCTTTCAAGGAAATCCAGATTTAGATCCTTCTTTAACAGACAAATACGACATTGGTTACATCAAAAGATGGGACAAAGTGACGTTTAATACTTCGGCTTATTTTGAAAACACAAAAGACGTTTTCAGCTTCGTAAGATTCCCAACTGGTGATGTAGTAACTCCAGAAGGCGAAGTAGTAACCCCTAAACCAGGCGAAACCGTAGAAGGTACTCCAGTAATTAAAAGTTCTCCAATTAACTTAGGAAGAGAACAAAAATTTGGTTTCGAATTTACTTTAAATTATACTCCATATAAATGGTGGAAATTAAACAGTAACTTCAACTTCTTCAATGTAAAAACAACTGGAGAAAATAGTTATACAGATACACAAGGGAATGTTGTTGTTCAGGATTTAGACAATCAAGCTAACTCTTGGTTCGCAAGAATCAACTCTAAAGTGACTTTACCATACAAAATTGACTGGCAGTTGACAGGAATGTATAACGGAGAACAAAAAACTGCTCAAGGTAAAAACTTAGGTCAATTCGGAATGAATACTGCATTAAGCAAAGACGTATTGAAAGACAAAGCAACAATTGCCTTCAATATTAGCGACGTTTTCAATTCTAGAAAAATGAGATCGTACACGTATTTAGACAATGTCAATTCATATAGCGAATTCCAATTCCGTAAACGTCAGTTCAATTTATCATTCACGTACCGTTTTAATAAAGCAAAAGGGGAAAGAGATAAAAACGCACAGCCTAAAAACGATGGCGGCGGCGAAGGTGGCGGAGAATTTCCAGGATAATTTTAAATTACAATCTCTTCGAGATAAATTCCAAATTCCAATTCTTTTTGGAAAACTCAATATTAAAAATTCCAAATTCCAATTTTAAAGTTGGAATTTGGAATTTTTTATTTACAATAAACCCGACAGGTTTTAAAAACCTGTCGGGTTGAATAACGCTCCAATTTTGGAATTTGGAATTTCAAATATTGGAATTTCCTTTTTTTTTGTTCCAAAAAAAAAGGACTCGTAAAAACGGGTCCTTTTCTTATGACATCAATCTAAAATTAAATAGATTGCTCTTCTTGTCTTTTTTTAGCTCTCTTTTCTTTGAACATTTCCCAGCTTGCTCCAGTAACCCAATAAGATACGAAACCAACCAAGAAAAACATTAACCAAAATCCTATAGTAAGAATGGTTAAGAAAAGTAAAAAGCCTAAGTACTGTGAAAATTCAAACATGTTTTCCGGAATTTTTGAATGTTACGACAAATGTAGGCTATATATTTTTTCTCAGCAATAAAATCTAAATCAATTTTCGTTAAATAACATTTATCCGTATATTTATACTCATTTTAAATAAGCTTTTTTTTGAATGCGAAACCTTTTAAACAAAGAGATTTTAGAAAACCATAAAAATGTTCAGGAGCTAATTCCTGCCGTCCGCTGTATCTTTTATGGTGAACCCCACCATAAAAGGATGCCGCTTCCATCAGGGCTAGAACACTCATTTTCATAAGACATTTTAGTTTTTAATTTTAAAAAATAACATTTCACATTTTTCAAATAACATTTTATAAACAACATAATGAAATACAGAATAGAAAAAGACACCATGGGCGAAGTTCAAGTCCCAGCCGATAAATATTGGGGTGCACAAACAGAACGTTCTAGAAATAATTTCAAAATTGGACCATCTGGTTCCATGCCAAAAGAAATCGTAGAAGGATTTGCTTATCTAAAAAAAGCAGCTGCTTATGCTAACTATGATTTTG
>NZ_CAMLIX010000232.1 GCF_946479975.1 uncultured Flavobacterium sp. | reverse complement strand
ATCTTTATTATTGGAGTATGTTTTTTTATACATTGGGAAATCCAAACTCTGAACAAATGATCAATGCGGCAGAGTTAATGGCAAATTGTGCTGAAAAAAAATATGCCAGTTACTACTATTTTCATCACAACTTTAAGCTAAATGAAGCACTGAAATCTGCGAAAAATCAGCAAGAAATCGCCAATGTTTACGCATATGCTTCTGTACAAAAGGTTGATGAAAATTTGGATTACTTAAAAGAAATCTATAAAAACAATCCAAAATCTGAAATTCTTGATTTTTTGCTTTTAAGAGAAATCAATAAGATTGAAGACTGGGTTTACACACCTTATTATTCTAACTATTTACCATCGACTGAGATTGACAACTCTTGGAATTGGACAAATAAGAAAGATAAAATTACAACCGAAACATTAAGAAAGCGATCTGAAAAAGATAGATTATATGCAAAAGAAGTTTTAGATTTCATTCTTTCTATTGATCTAAATAAAATTCAAAATCCTGTAGTTTGGAAAGCTGCCCAAATCAATTTGCAGTTTATTACAAAAGACTATTCTAATTGTTTGAAAGAAATTGAATCGTTTCAAAACAAATATCCAAACGAAAAAATAACACAGGAAATTGAAAAAATAAAAGCGCTTTGCATTACTGTAAATCAAGAAAATGGAAATGCCATAATAAAACCAGAGATTGAAAGTATTATATTAAAGTATAAAAATGATCAGCGTTTTATTTTTGCTTTAGGTCGTGAATTAGAATTTAGAGGAAACTTAGCAGATGGTTTGGCGGTCATGTCATTGATTCATGATTCGATGCCTTATGATTATGGTTATGGTGCTGATAATGTCGAATGGAAGGGAAATAGAATCAAAACATCAGGAAATCTACAGGGGTTTTATGATTACTTTGATTATCTTGATTTTGTCTATTCAGCTGAGGATTTGAAAAGGATTGTTGATAAAATTGAAGACGCAAATAAAACTGATTTTCAAAAACAGATTTATGCAAAGCTTTTGCGAGATAAAGATTATTTGAAAGATTTGTTAGGAACAAAATATATAAGAGAAGATCAACTAAAAAATGCCTTGATTGTTTTTAAAACATTGCCAGAGAAATATTGGCAGGATAATTATAATTTATGGGAACGAGGAAAATACAATGATTACTATTTATTTGATCAAAATCCATTTTATGATTTTAAGCATACAAAGCGTTTTATTCAAAACAGAGAAAAGTACGTGGTAACCAAGCTTTCTATAACAGAGCATTTAATTAAGTATAGCGATTTAGCGAATAATCCTAAAACAAAAGATCGGGATTATTATTACTTTCTTTTGGCAAACTGCTACTATAATATGTCGGATTTGGGTAATTCTTGGATGATGCGTCGTTTTTCTAGTGAATCGTATTGGAAAAAGTATGAAAACGAATCTTATATCGACGAAATAGAATACAGAAATAAAATTAAAGCTCTTGAAAATTATGAATTGGCGTATAAGAATGCTGAAACAAAGCAATTTAAAGCGCTTTGTTTGAGAATGATGGATTATACTGAAAAGAACCAATACACAGATTCAAAGCGGGTTAAAAAAGAGTTTCCAGAATATAGTTCTGATTTATCTGGATGCGAAAGTTTAGAGCAATATTTTAAAGCAAGAAGATAGAATACGTTTTCTGCTAATTAAACCCGACAGGTTTTTAAAACCTGTCGGGTTTGTTGTTTTTTCGCCACGAATTTCTTCGTCTATTCGCTATCGCTCGGGTCACGAATTTTTAGTTTTTACAATCTTTGTGTAAATAAAAAATTCGTGAATTCGTGGCTATCTTTTCTTCTTCAAAACCAAAAACAAAGGATAAGAAACAATCGTAATTCCAACAATAATGATAAAACTTTTAGGATCGCTATAAATAAATCCTGCCAGTAATGCAATCGACGCAATGATAGCGATAATAGTTGTCCAAGGATACCAAAATGAGCGGTAAGGTCTTGGTAAATCAGGTTCGGTGGTTCTTAATTTTAAAAGCGAATAATAGGCAAGTCCCCAAACGATAATGGAGATAAATGCGGCAAAAGAAAACAGCACTTCAAAAGAGCCGATGCAGATTAAAAATAAACTGAAAATTGATGAAACCAAAAGGGCTACAATTGGAGTTCCGCCTTTGTTTACAGTTGTTCCTTTTTCTATAAAAAATCCGTCACGGCTTAATCCGTAGAGAATTCTTGGCGGAATCATCATAAAAGCATTCAAAATACTGATTAAAGAAAAAATCGAAATAACAGTAACAATTATGGCACCTTTTTCTCCGAAAAGAATCTTGGCAACATCGGCAGCAGCCAAATTAGATTTAGCAATGGTTTCGATTGGTAAAACATGAAAAAAAGCGGCGTTTACCAAAATGTAAATTGCTACGACAAGCAAGACGCCGCTGTACAATGATTTCGGAATGTTTTTACTTGGATCGTCATTTTCTTCTGCGAAAAAACAAACGGCATTCCAGCCATTATAAGTTCCAATAATAAGCTGTAATGATTTAAAAAATCCAAAAATTAATCCGATTTGGAAGATCGAATTATCGGTTTTTATTGGAGGAACTTCAACACCAGAATACATAAAACAAGCAACAACTAGAGCCACAAAACATATTACTTTTAAGAAACTGGTAATCTGCTGGATCATACTTCCGTTTTTTACACCACTCAGGTGCAGTAAAACAAATGCAAGTAATAAAGAAATAGAAATTACAGTCGAATAATTGGCAAGTCCTGGAAATAAAATAATGGTGTATTCGCTAATTACAATACAGTAAAAAGCGGGCGGAATAGCATTTACAATATAATCGTACCAACCTGATAAAAATCCAGCATATTCGCCTAAAGCTCTTTTAATGTAATTATAAGATCCTCCAGCTTTTGGAAGCATTGTAGCCAACTCTGAATAGGAATTTGCACCAAGTAAAACATACAAACCGCCAAACAGCCAGCAGGCAATAATAAGCCAGTAATTGTCGAGCATTTCGGCAATAGTTCCAGGCGTTCTTAAAATGCCGACACCAATGGTTCCGCCAATAAGTACGGCAATATTAAAACTAAGTCCCAGCGTTTTCTTTAATTGGTTTTTTGTAGCATCTGACATGTATAGAATGTATGTTTAAATTGGTATCTGGCGACAAAAGTACTTATAAATAAAGATACATTTTTAACAAAATAAAAAACCTCAACTTTTACAAGATGAGGTTTAAATTTTCCGAATAACTTCGAAAGAAAACTAATTCAATTTTTTTAGAATTTATAACGTAAGCTTGTCATTACTTGACGAGGCGCTATTGGGTTTACACTATAATTTTCGTGAACAGTATAATTTAATTCGTTTGTAATGTTTGATAATCGGCATAAGATGGAGAATTTTCTCCATTCATAACCAACAGAAGCATCTGCAGTCACGTATCCTTCTAATGGAATATCACGATCTCTGATAGTTACGATGTAAGCTGGATCTGGTTTTGGATTAGTTGGAGTTGGAGTAACTGCTGTCCAAAGATAATCATCATTCCACCCGCCAGTACGATCTCCAATATAGTTTCCGATAGCTCCAAAAGTTACTCCTTTAAATAAACCGCTAGGTAATTTGTAGAAAAAACTCAAGTTGGCAGTATTTCTAGGAGTTCTTGCTAAAACATCTCCAACAACAAGACTTCCGCTTGTACCAGATGATTTAGATACTTTGGTTTCGTTAAAACTATAACCAGCCATAATGTTCAAACCTTCTAAAGGTGTCGCAGTAATATCTATTTCGACTCCTTTTCCTTTTGTAGCTCCCACTAATTCTTTTAGATTAGTATTAACGTTTTGCGTAACACCGTCTGATAAATATTGCGCTGTTTGTGCTAAATTATTATTGGTAATTTGATATAATGTTACGTTTGTGGTCAAAAGACCTTTGAAGAAATCTTTTTTAACACCCACTTCATATTGATCTATGATAGATGGATCTAATGGTTTTGAATCTACGGTTGTTCCTGTATTTGGAGTAAAAGAGTTAGAGTAACTTGCAAACAAAGATAAATCTGTAGTTGGCTGAATTACCAATCCTGCTTTAGGCGAAAAAGCTCTGTTTAAGGTTTTAGCTCCTGTAACCGGAAGCGCATTTTCGTACGTAGTTGTAATAACATTTACATTGTTCTTTTTCTCGATTACTTCTTTTGTAGTTGTAGCTTCGGCTTGCTGCCAAGACCAACGTAATCCTGCTAAAACTTTTACATATTGATTAATTGAAACTAAATCTTGAAAGTAAGCTCCAAAACGTTGCGTTTCTGTACTTGTTAATTGCGTAGTTCTTGCTGGATAAGGAATAACAGTACTTTGTGTGCTGTAATCGTAAGTATATAAGTTTATAGCAGTAGCTTCTGTAGTTAAAAGATCTGCAGGTTTTCCAGAAGCATAGAACCCAAAAGTATAACTAGGAGCCAAAGAGTTTTCGTAGTCAACACCAGTGAAAATTTGGTGTTTTACACTTCCTGTATTGAAAATTCCTTGTAAACTTAACTGATCTCCAAAAATATTTTCACCAGCATCTGCTTTTGTTAAACCACGTTTCCAGTTTCCATTAGCATCGATTGTACTTAACTGTGCTGTAGATGTTTGAGTTCTGCGGTAAGACTGGTAAGAAGAATTAAAATTTAATTTCCAGTTTTTATTGAAATCATGGTTAAATAATAAGGAAGCACTAGAAGATTTAGTATTTGCAGTTGACCAAAGCGCTCCGAAGAATTCGTTGCGAGGCAGATCTAAAATTGTTTTTCCATAAATTCCAGTACCAAAATCAGGAGTCCAGTCAGCACTTAAATAATCACCTTGTAAAGTAATTTGTGTTTTATCTGAAACATGAAATAAAAAGGATGGATTAACATAAATACGTTCGTTTTTTACAAAATCTCTAAAGCTTTCTGAGTTTTCGTAAGACCCAGTAAAACGGTATGCAATAGATTTATTTAAAGGCCCGTAAAAGTCAATTGAGGGTTTGTAGTAAGAATAACTACCCATTTGCATAGAAACTTCGCCACCTTGTGTAAATTTAGGCGTTTTAGTAACTAAATTCATAATTCCCCCAGGAGCAACATTTCCATACAATAAAGCAGAACCTCCTTTTAAGAATTCAACTTTTTCTAAAGAAGAAACTTCAGGAATAGAACCCGCATTATATCGAAAACCATTTTTAAACATATTATTGGCACTCATGTCATATCCTCTAGAAAAGAAAGATTCCTGCGCACCACCACGGGCAGATCCTACATAAACACCATTTAGGTTCTTTACAACTTCACTTAATCGAATTGCTTGTTGTTGTTCTATAATTTCGCTTCCAACGATTTGAACACTCTGCGGTAAGTCCATTACTTTAATTCCTGAACGAGCGGCTTCAATTGGTTTTTTAGGCTTATTTGCCGTGATTAAAACCTCGTTTAGAATTTCGCCTTTTTTATTTTTTACAGTATCGGTAACTGAAGATGTAGTTTCGTTACTAGAGTAATCCTGACCGTAAGAGACAAAACTTATTAATCCAAGTGCAAATAGTAAATTATATTTCATGGTATTTATTTAGATTCAATAAAAATTATTGAGTGCAAATATAAATACTCATTGTCTTTAACAGAAAATTATGATGCTCTTTCTCTCTTAAACCTTACTTATTGTTTTCTTAAGATTTGCTTAAGACTTTTCTAATAATATTTTAATTTTGTAAAAATCTTGATTTTATAAATAAAAAAAACCTTGCTGTAAAACAAGGTTTTCTTTAAATTGAAATTAAAATATAAGAATGTATTTTAAAATTATTTTACAGCAATCTGGTAAGTAGCCATTTTCCAGATTTCATCGTATTTTTTTCCATTGTGATCACCCGAAGTTTTTTCTGTATGAGCATATTCAACCATATAGTTTCCAGACCAAATTGGCGTAAAAGAGAATTCTCCTTTATCGTTTGTCCATAATTCTTTTTCCCATCCGTTTGGAGCAATTACTTTAATTTTTGTTTCTTTTGCAGATACTCCATCGTATAAAGCAAATCCAGTTACTCTACTATTTTTCTTCGCTACATCGGCATTTTCAGAAAATAAACCAATTTGATTTTTATTTGCTGTAGCATAATTTCCAGCTGTTTTATTTCCAACAACAACAGTTGCGCTAGAATTGTAATCTAAAACCATTGTACCGTAAACATCTTTTACTTTATGGTGCATTACAATAGTATAAACCCCGTCTTCATCTGGTGTAAAGAAAGCTTGATATTTATTGTCTAAAGCTTTAGAAGTTAATTTTGTTTCTTTTTTTGAAGGAGAAACCAATACTAATGAAAAATCTTTTAAATCAGAAAACCATTTGTCGGCTTTTGTAATATCATTATCAGAGAATTCTCCAAAGTAAACAGAGATTTCCTGAGCTTTTCCTTTTGTTCCCGTTGCTTTAGTTTCGATCCAAAGAGCGTGAGCAAAAAGTTGAGGTGCAGCAAAAAGCATTAAAAATAAAAACGATACTATTTTAAGAGTATTTGATTTCATACGATCAAGTTTAAAATTATTAGAATGATATTTTTTACAAACATAAGGCTTATTTAGAATAATTAAAAATAAACATATAAAAAAACCTCGAAATCATTTATACTGTAGATTCGAGGTTTTTTGTGATTTATAATTTACTTAGAATTTATAAGCAAAGCTTGCCACAACATTTCTAGGTTTTTGCGGATTTACTGTTGACCAGCCTCCGTTAAAATAATCCTTATTTGTGATATTATTTACATTTAAGCTCAAGCGGAATTTAGGCGCATTATAAAAAACCGAACCATTGATAACAGTATATTCTGGAAGAATAAATTTCCCCGTAACTTCACTATCTAAAATGGCATTGTCGCTGGCATAATTTCCTCCAAAGCCAAGTCCGAAATTCTCCAATAGACCTTGATCAAATTTATAAGTGGCCCAAAGATTGACTAAGTTTTTTGGCCCAGCCCAGAAAGGTCTTTTTCCTTGATCCAACCACACATTATTTTCATCTCCCTGTGTAATTTTGCTGTCATTATAACTATAACCAGCAATAATACTTAAACCTTTTATTGGAGATGCGTTCAAATCAAACTCAAAACCGCTGCTTCTTGCTTCGCCGCCTTGTGCGCTGTAAATTGGATTGCTTGTCACTAAATTGGCAACATTAATGTTATAATAACTCATAGTTGCAGTTAATTTATCGGAGAATAAATCAGCTTTTATTCCTGCTTCAAATTGATTAGCGTCTTCCGGCTCGAACGTTTTTGTGCCAATAAATTTTCCATTAGTATCATATAGAATTGAAGGCGCTATATTTTTGAAGCCATTCATATAATTGGCAAAAAGAGACAATTGATCTTTTATAGGCTGATATACAATTCCGAATTTTGGAGATAAAGCAGTTTGCGTGTAATTATCATCTTTTGTTTTGACACTTCCTTCTGTATCAAAAGTATCTACCCTCAAACTTGCCATTACCATAAAAG
>NZ_CAMLIX010000231.1 GCF_946479975.1 uncultured Flavobacterium sp. | reverse complement strand
ATAACCTTTTTTATTGAATAAAAGGGATAGCACATGTTATAAATCCACGCTATAGAGAAATTTAACAACATAATTTTAAAATTATATATAATGAAAATTGAAGATTTAAAGCAAAATGTAGAAAAACTTTATGAAGCTTGGAAGACAATTGACGAAAAGAGAGATAATTGGAGATCTGAAAAAAAAAAACTAATCAAGGAAACCTTGAGTGAAATTAAAAACACATATGATCTAGACTGGAATATTTATGTCGTAGATTTTACTACAAATTCTGAAGGAGTAAACATAACTTTCGGAAAATCTTCGAGTGGAATTTTTGAAAGTAATCATAAGGGTAGTAAAAGTTACACTAAACATGGGGGAACTCTAACATTTTCTCAAGCTTACAATGGAGATATTTTTGTCATCATACTTTATCCGTCCGTGGAGCAATTTGTAACGCCTAAGGATGGACAAGAAAATAAATTAGTTGAAAAAATAAATCCCATAAAAATCGATAAAGAATATATTATAAAACAGGTTGATAATTTTCTAAAAGAGATGAGGAATTGGGAAAATTCAGATTCATCTAACTCTCCACTTGGATTTAAGAATTGAAACAATAAATAACAGTCTGTAAATCGATAGCGCGGATTTGCAATCCGTGCCTGCAACAATCAGGAATAATACAAATCATAAACTACAAAAGCTACATAAGATCATGTAGCTTTTTTATATTTACAGAAAACAAACCAATCTTTACGGGTAATACGAAATTGCTTTAAACATACTAATTAGAAGAAAACAGAAAACTAAATGAATCTACAAAACCATTCCTTTTTTAAAAAGTACCGATATTTTAAATACTTTTTATTGGTTCATCTATTTTTTTCAGTACTTATTTTTATTTCACAATTAGTTCATGGTGTTGTAAATGGTTCTATTTTAGAACAAATTAAAAAACCATATCAAAATTACACCGCATTATCAAACCCTGAGAAATACTTAAAAACTGATTTTTTTGTTCTTGATACTGCTTTTACTGAAAAATCATCTTCGGATCCAAATAGCAGCTCTGTTAATACCTTTATTGAGGGTAATTTAGTGCATTCAAAAACTAAAAAAGAAATAATTTACCAAGGAAATAATCTAGCTGTTTTTTATAGGGAACGCTTAAAAATGTTCGAAAACGGTGATTTAGAGTATGTATCATTAAAAAAGAAAAAAATCATACCCGTATGGAAAAATACTTTTAATGATACTCTTTTTTTAAAGAGCAAAAAGCATTTTAGTGATCAAAAAGCTAATGCAATAACGATTATATATGTAGAATTTTCGATTATTTTGATCATTATAATTTTAGTGTTTTTAAAAAACAAATCAAAATTGCATTCTAACAATCTCTAAATGAAAGACCCCGCTCGTGCATATCGTTACGTTCACGATCGGGATGCTCGCGCCAGCAGTGGGACTTTGAACAGCAAATTCACAGCTATTCATCCCTACTTTGTCATTTCGAACAGAGTGAGAAATCTTCGCAAGTAACTCCGTAAAGTTTCCCGCTCTGTGGAGTTTTCTCAAAGTATGTGCAAACCGTAAAACTTCGCAAAGCGCTGTCAATACCTTAAAGGCTTTTATAGAGAAACCATTTTTATAATGAAAAAGCTTTATTTTCTTACATTAGCTAAAAATTAAAAAAATGAACCAACCAAACAGAATCTATTTTTTAGAAAATCCTTACCCAAACGGTCATGCTTTAGAACAATTTGTTTGGAGTGGCAGAGTTGAAGAAGACGAATCCATCTGGTTTGATTTTCATATAAAAACAGAACGTTATTATGCTGAAGACGAGTCAGAAGATGACGAAGATGAAATTAAAAGCGACTGGGATTCTAAAGGAGTTTGGGGAAATTTCCATCAATGCACCATGTCTTCTACTTATTGGGGCGATAACGGAATTAAAATCCATAAAACATCAGAAAAAGTCATATTTAATGATTTTATAAAGAATGATTTACTGGCAGATTCCCTACCTCTTGATGACCATTATGATTATGATGACGTCGCATTCGGAATTTATTTATTAGGACACGATAGTTGCGCCAACCATAGAATTAAAATTACTCCCACAACTTCAAACCTATTTAATATAGATTGGTCTGGAAAAATTGCTTTGACTTATGTTGGAGACGACGAATTTAGATATGATTTTAAACTTCATCTTCAAGATGTTGAATTTGAAGGTTTTCATTATCCAAAAACGTGGTCTTTAGAAAAAGCTGCCAATTTCTTTAAAAATCGTTTCACAGATTTTGAAGACTACGAATTTGTCGATTTGAATCCAAAAAGTAATAAACGTGAATATAAGTTTAAGAAAAAATAGTTTATGAAAAAGAACATTGATGATGAAATACAAAAACTAACAATACAATTACTCGAATTGGCAGCTGTGACCTGTTGGAATGATATTTCGAAAAACTTAGTGTTTATTTTATCTAATATTTCAGAAGTAAAAGGTGACGATTTTTTTAAGCAGCGAATCAACAGAAATAAGATTAACAATAGTAAAACACCAAAAAGTTTCAATGAAGCAATTACAGATCTTAAAGAAATTTACGACTCGATTTATGACATTAATTTATATGTTTATAAAGCCGAAAAAGATCGAACTATTATAGATATCAGATATTTTCTTAAAAGTAAACTTGACCCTGATTTTTTAAAAACCGTAATTGATAATCCGCCAATGCATCATTGCAAAATTTCAATACCAACTTATTTTAGAGATAAAAATGAAAAGTTTGATATTAATTGGGAACACGAATAAAAATATCTATTTCAAATAAAACATGCTCTGCAAAGTATTCTGAATGTTGTGAAAAGTAATATATCAGAAAATGCAAAGTCAGCAGACTTTGAACAGCAAATTAACAACTGTTCCGCCCTACTTTGTCATTTCGAACAGAGTGAGAAATCTTCGCAAGTAACTCCGTAAAGTTTTTCCATACTGATTTTTAACAAACAAAACTTCCCTGCTCGTGTATATCGTTCACGAGCGAGACGCTCGCGCCAGCAGTGGGAAGTCTCCTCGCTTTGAACAGCAAATTAACAACCTATTCCGCCCCTACTTTGTCATTTCGAACAGAGTGAGAAATCTTCGCAAGTAACTCCGTACAGTTTTTCCACACTCATTTTTAATAACCAAAACTTCAAACAAATAAATAATTCAAAAAATCTAAACTAGGATTAATAGTTTTTATCAACTCTATTTTCTTATCTCGACGCCAGTCTTTTATCTCTTTTTCACGGACAAGTGCTTCCTGAATCCAAGTAAATTTTTCATAATATAATAGATATGTAACGTTGTATTTTGAGGTAAATGTTTTGTTGCCGTTCGTATTATTTTCTTTGTGCTGAGCTAAACGGATATTTAGGTTATTTGTAACACCTGTGTAAAAAACAGTTTTTGATTTGTTTGTTAGAATGTAGATGTAATAGGTGTGAAATCCTTCTTGTGAATGCATTTTTTAGTTTCTTTCAAAATTAAAGATTTTTCTTATTTTATTAACTGATTTGAAACATAAAAAAATACACTTTACGGAGTTACTTGCGAAGATTTCTCTCTTTGTTCGAAATGACAAAACTAAATGAGCAAATTGGATTCGATAAGCTTTGCGGAGTTACTAATTGAGTAAATTGGATTGGACAAACTTTGCGGAGTTACTTGCGAAGATTTCTCTCTTTGTTCGAAATGACAAAACTCAATGAGTAAATTGGATTGGACAAACTTTGCGGAATTACTTGCGAAGATTTCTCTCTTTTTTCGAAATGACAACCCCGCTGGCGCGAGCGTCCCGCTCGTGCATATCGTCACGTTCACGAGCGGGACGCTCGCGCTAGCAGTGTATTAAATCATAAAAAAGAATATGGGATAAAAATGTAACATTAAAAACAAAATACATACAAATTATATAATTACGAAAAAGGATTTACTTTAGTCCAAACCAAAACCCAAAAACAAATCCAGATGATGACACTAATTGCAATTTTCTTTCCGTGTGTTTCTTTCTTTTTGAGAGGAAAAATATTGACTTCAATTCTTTGTCTCATCTTGCAAATTACTTTAATTGGCTGGGTTCCCGCAGCAATTTGGGCTGTCATTTCTTTACAGAATTCTAGAGCAGACAAACGCAATAGAAAACTAATAAAAGCGATTAAAGCTAACTCTTAGAATACTTAACAAAAACTATAATTTCGGTATACGTTCTTGGTGTTTAGAGCTACGATCTTAAAGTAAAAACGGAAATTTGGAGTATCATTTATTTAAAACCCTATTTCATTAAAAATCAATATCTTTAGAACTTCAAGTTATTTCTCCCCAACTTGGCAAATTACCTACAGAACCAAATTATTTCGTCACCAAACCAAAATTATAAACACTAGAAAATTATTCTGTGTGATTTTTACTGCATTGACAATTTCAGTTTTTAAAAGTAAGCTGGATCATTTAGTAAAATCGCAAATAAAATTTTAGGAATACGGTTTCACGTAAGGATTTTAAATGCAAAGAAATTACATTTGGAAAAGGCATTACAACTTACTATTAAAAAGATCAAAAAACAAAACCCATGAAACTTATATTAACCACTATACTTTTAATTTTCAACTATTTATTATCGGCACAATCTAATTCGCTTGCTGGTGATTACAGTCGCTCGCTTCCTTCTGATCAGGGCAAAAACCTGATTGAGTACAAATTAACTTTAAACCAAGACGGGACATTTTTATTTCATTCGTACTCTAAAATGGAAAATGGAACGCCACAAGAAGCAAACAAATACGGAAAAGGAAAATGGAGCGCAAAAGACAATATAATTACTTTTTCTGCTGACAAAAAAGAAGATCTAAACGAAAAATATACACTGGATTTTAATAATTCGGCGGCTCGATTTGTAACCAAAAATCCGAGGGATAAAAGCGATAAAGTAGTGCAGACAAAACTTAAATTTTTGCAATCTGGAATCTTCTGGATGAAAGGTTTAGATGTTTTTAAAATTTAAATCGAACTTTTCATAAGGCCATATGAAATTAAGAAAACATCCCTTTTTTCAAAAAAATAAATCTTTCAAATACTTTTTATTGGTTCATCTGGTAATTAGTCTGATTGCGTTTATTTTTCAATTGGTTCACGGTTGTTTAGAAGGCAATGCACTCAAAAGTATTTCAAAACCTTATCAAAATTACAAAGCTTTAAATAATCCTGAGAAATATTTAAAAAGTGATTTTTTTATACTGGATACTGCTTTTGTCGAACAAAAAAAATCTTCTGCCGGAACCACTACAACACACAGTGATTATACGGTGATTAAAGGTCGGTTACTGAATTCAAAAATTGAGAAAGAAATTACGATTCAGGGCAACAGTTTAGCTGCTTTTTATATTAAAAAATATGCTGTCAATAATAGTAGCAAATTGGTTTATGCTAAAAAAAACAAATCTGTCAAGGTAGTCAAGAATAAACTAAACGATGAAATTTTCTTAGAAGACAAAAACGTTTTACAAGATGAAAAATGCAATGCTATTATCGGTTTATATTTTCAATTTTCGCTTATTTTCTTAATCATAATATTATTTACACTAAAAAAAGAATCTGAAATAAAATAAAGCTGTTTCCCCCAAAACTACACGCTTGATCTAATAAGTTATAAAACAAAGATTTAAACCTTTATCTTATAAATTATTATTGATGAAAAAATTGATTTTTTTAGTTTTAATCTCCGTTCTTCTTAGCTCCTGCTTTGGTATGTATGATTATGGAAGCGACACAATTGTAGATGATTATGAAGCTCTTTGGGTTGATTTACACGTGTCAAGATCTTTAAAAAAAGGAGTAACTCTAGTTCCTGCTTGTGTTTTTGCGGTGGGTTATAATTCAAAATATATCTACTCAAAACAACATCCGCTTGTTGAAAATTCTAAGGAAAAAATAAACGTAAACGTAACCAATTACTATATCATTGAAAGAACAGAAAGCGGTTTTCAGGACAAACCTGTTTTTGGTCCGCTTAACAAAATAGGTTTCGAAAAAAAATGCCGTGAATTGAATATCAAGCAACCAAAGTTTGATTTAACATTTACTAATAATTGGTATTTTGATTGATGAATACTACAACTAGAAAAACCAAAATTTTAAAGATAATATTTAAAGTCCCGAGTTTGAGACTTTACAAGTGCGAAGGTAAAAAACCTTAGTCCCTTTGTCTCTTTGAACCTTTGCCCCTTCCCAAAAAAATCCCTATTTTCGCTCTTCAATAAGAAAAGGAGAAAATGAAGGTCTGTATTGCTGAGAAACCTAGTGTAGCACGCGAAATCGCATCCGTTTTGGGCGCCAATACCAAACATGACGGATATTACGAAGGAAACGGTTATGCCGTAACCTACACTTTTGGCCATTTATGTACCTTAAAAGAACCTAACGATTACAAACCGCACTGGAAAAGCTGGGATTTGAATAATCTGCCCATGCTTCCTGAAAAATTTGAAACCAAAGTCGTTCAGAATTCGGGAATCCAGAAGCAGTTTAAAATTATAAAAACACTTTTTGATAAAGCCGAATTGGTTATAAACTGCGGGGATGCCGGGCAGGAAGGAGAATTAATCCAGCGCTGGGTATTAAACGAAGCGCATTATAAAGGTGAAATAAAACGTTTATGGATTTCGTCCCTGACTACCGAAGCCATAAAAGAAGGATTTGATAATTTAAAACCTTCTGAAAACTACGATAATCTTTTCTACGCTGGATTTTCAAGAGCAATTGGCGACTGGCTTCTGGGGATGAATGCAACTCGTTTGTATACTGTAAAACATGGCGGTTACAAACAAGTTTTGTCAATTGGTCGTGTTCAAACGCCGACATTGGCAATGGTTGTGGAAAGATTTAAAGAAATTGAAAACTTCAAACCACAGCCGTATTGGGAATTGCAGACTTTGTACAGAGAAACGCTTTTTAGTTATGAAGAAGGACGTTTTCTCAAAAAAGAAGATGGAGAAATTCTAGCTGAAAAAGTAAAGGAAAGTGATTTTGAAATTGTTTCTGTGGATAAAAAAAACGGAAACGAATACGCTCCAAAACTATTTGACTTAACAGGTTTACAGGTTTACTGCAATCAGAAATTTGGATTTTCGGCAGAGGAAACGCTTAAAATTGCACAGACTTTATACGAGCAGAAAGCTATTACATATCCGAGAGTTGATACGACATTTCTTCCTGGAGATATTTATCCGAAAGTGCCTGGAATTCTACAGAAACTGAATAATTACAGTCATTTGACAGAACCGCTTTTGGGAAAGAAAATTAAAAAATCTCCAAAGGTTTTTAATGATAAAAAAGTAACCGATCACCACGCTATTATTCCGACAGGTATCGAAATTAATCTGCCGTACAATCAGCAGCAGGTTTATGATATTATTACAAAACGTTTTATTGCCGTTTTTTATGATGATTGTTTAGTTGCCAACACCACAGTAATTGGAAAAGCAGCCGACGTTACTTTTAAAACCACAGGAAAAGAAATCTTGAAAAAAGGTTTTAGAGTG
>NZ_CAMLIX010000230.1 GCF_946479975.1 uncultured Flavobacterium sp. | reverse complement strand
ATTTCGCTTCTCTGAAGCTTAAAAAAAAGAGCTGTCCTTTTGAAACAGCTCCCTTTGAATTAAAGTATTCTAAGTATATCTTAAAAGCCTTAGCATCTTAGTATCTTAGTTGCTCAGAACCTTGGTTACTCCTGAATATACGTTTTATTCCCATTTTTATTAATATAGTATTTACCACCTCTTGGGCCAGTATATACTTTTTTGCCATTGTATTCTCCCGTAACTTTATCTGGAACAGACGGTGCTTTTTCGTTTGTTTCTTTTAAAGTTTTAGCAGCAGATTTTTTTGCCGATGCTGCATCTTTTTTAACGTCATCTGCTTTTGCTTTGGTTTTTGTGGCGTCAGCTTTTACTTTATCAGCTGTCTTTTTAGCTTTGTCAGATTCTGTAGTTGCTTTTTTTGCGTCGGCTTTTGCTTTTGCAGCTTCTTTGTCTGCAGTTTTCTTGGCCTTATCTGCCGTTTCTTTTTTTGCTTTTGCCGATGCCTCTTTAGCATCATCTGCTGCTTTCTTAGATTTTGTCGCTTCTTTTTTCGCCTCTGTTGCAGCTTTGTCTGCACTTGCTTTTGCCTTTCTTGCTGAGGCTTCTGTTTTGCTTTTTGCAGCTTTTGCAGTTGTTTCTTGTGCGTAGAAATTAGATGAGAAAACAACTATAAAACAGAACAATAATAATTTTTTCATAAGGTTATGTATTTAAAATTTCAATTAAAAGTAATTAAATTTTTGTCATCTTTTTCGCATTGCATCAAAAATATGCGCGAAGCTGTACATTTCCTGTATGAATCGTATTTCCTGTTTCACTTTTACGGCCTTGATAGTTCAGATTTACATCTAAAAAAGACGTAATATTCTTTTGCAGAAGCAGTTTCCAAACCAAATTTGATCCTGCTTGAAGTCCTTCTAACATTTGAAAACCTACAGATGAAAATTCATTTCCATCAAATTTATTTTCATAAAAAGAAAACTCTCCATTTAAGGTTACTTTTTTTTCTCCGGCATAAGAAAAAGAAGTTCCGATTCGGTTTTGTTTTAAAGTCTCGAAATTTCCTATTTTATTTTTCTTGTTTTGAAGTTCATAAAAGAAATCCAATTTGGTGTTTTTAGAAAACAAATAACTAATTTTTGGTGCCACTTGGAATCCGTTGATATCGTAATTTTTCTCTGCAAAATCTTCCGAAACTAAATCGGTTTTTGTGGTTTTAGTAAAGAAATTAAAGAGCCAGCTTTTTTGATACAAATGCGTATATTGAAGCTGATGCGAATAATTTTGAACATTTTGAGATCCTATCGAAAGTAAACTTTTACCTTTATTTACAAGATAAGAATACGTAACAGAATGTTTTTGACGACCTCGATTATAAAATAAACTGTTTCTAAAACTAGAATTCAGTCCTAAAATATTTTCTTCAGAAGAGCTAAACGGATTAAGTTCCAGCTTTTCGCCTTCGCTTTTTACTTTTCGATCCAGTATAAACGAAGTTTGATTGTAAAAATGAGACAGTAATTTCTTGAAACCTTTCTCATTCTGCCATTGCAGCGGATTCAAAGTTAAAGATTGCGAAAACTTATTCTGATTGGTTTTAATGTACACTTGATTCGGGAGAAAGATTCGCACATACTTGGCCTGATCTTGAAAAACCGCGATTTCAAATTCCTGTAATTCCTGAATTCCGTTTCCGTTATAATCATTCCAAGTATAAACTCCTTGCCCCGTTGGAACTTCTACATAAGTGAATTCTTGCTGTGCAATAGTTCCAGAACTGGTTTCGTAAGTAGTTCCAATCTGCATTAACTGATTAAAAAAACGATCATTGTATAAAACTCTTGAATTTAATGAAGGTTCATTTTTTCTCGAAGTATCTGTAAAATCTAAATTTCTATAACTCGCGTAAACGGCCAAATCTGTTTTTTTGTTTTGAATCAATTTCGACTTTAAATAATACGTCTGCGAATTGTTTACGTGTTGCAATAATCCATTTTGTAAACTGTCATTGCGTCTTCGCAGAAAACCAACTTCAACAAAAACTTTTGTGCTGTCGCCTCTTCCTGTAAATACGCCGTATTCTGAAAAGCGCTGACTCAAAGTAGAAAATTGGTTTGTAATTTTATCTTTTTCCTGATTGTCTTCTAACTGCATACTGCCGCCAATCCAGTTTTTGCCAAAATGATATTTGGTTCTGGTTTGATTTCGAATGAACTTGGAAGTCGAAGCTGTTGCATCAGAATTCAAGAAACTTCCATTATTTTCGATGGTCCATTTTTTTATTTTGAATAGGGCAGAAGTCGTATGTCTCGTACCCGTATAACTTTCGCTGAAATCTAACTTTTCAAATTGATATGTTAGCAGACCAATGTTTGAGGTTTTCTTTTTAGAAAATAAATTAAAATTAAAACCCGTGACCAAAAGGCTCTGATTTCCTAAAAGTGTTCCCGTTAAGTTCCAATCACGATTAAATTCAATATTATACAAACGCTCAACCGATTTAAAATTTTGCTGCACATATTGATAATTCGCAAAAGCGTCTAAACTCCAGCTTCTAGAAAAAAGACGTTTTTTAAGATTGGTTTTAAAAGCAACTCCTTCATTATTTGCATCATCAATTCCGGAAAATAAATTTTGATCATTATTGCTGACAGCCAATTCAAAATTGACTAAGGTTTTTTCATTCGGATTGTATTTTCCTAAAAAGGTCGCCACTTGAAGTTTCATTGGCGCGACAAGTTGTACAATTGGCTCGTAATTCCCTTGAAGAATTCCATTTACCGGCGCAGCATATTGATAAATTCGCTCAACAGAATTGGTGTTTTGAATAGTATAGTTTCCGCCATTTGCACCCACTTGGCTAAATCTTACATTGTACAAAACATCGGCTGGATTATTAGAATATTCGTAAACTTCAACCGAATTGATAATCGTTTTTTTATACAAAATTTTATTGTCAGCATATTTGTCTTCGTAGGCAGAAGGTGCTTTCATCAAGTTGATATCATCTCCGGCTTGACTTAAAAGCTGAACTTGTTCCGGAGAAAGATTCTGCTGTAAAGGCTGATTTTTTAAATCATTTTCTGAATACACATAACCGCCAAAACTCCATTTTTTATTTTCATGCGTGGCGCCCGCATACGTCACAAGACGATTGTAATTTCGCTCCGAATATTGGTATTCTACATTAATTCTCATTTCAGAAGTTATCGTGAAAAGAGACGTAAAAACAATTTCGCCCGCATTGTAATCAATAACATAATCGTTGTTTTCGCCACGTTTTAGCAAAACACCGTTTACATAAACTCTTTCAGATCCCGAAATCACAAGAACATACAATTCGCCATTTTGTCCTTTCAATTTATACGGACCTTGATTTCCTTCTTGACCTGTAAAAGTACTTTTTGCATATTGGCCTTTAACAAAAGCGACTGAAGCAAAGACATTGGTTTTACTTTTCTCGGTATCAAAATCAAAACTTGCCGAAAGTCCCTGCACTTTTTTATTGAAGTTCAAAAATTGGGTTTTCCTATTTTCTAAAAATACATCGCCTGCGCGAACGTTCCAATCATCGCTAAAAAGTTCCATGAATATATTGTCAAACTGATCGAGCTTTTGAGAATAACCGCCATCTTGAAGCGGAATATTATTGTCTTGAAGTGAAGCCCGAAGACTTACTTTGTCTGAAATTTTTCCGGTAATCTGTAAATCTAAATTGGAGTTTAAAACCGTACTCTGATTGTTTCCAACGGTAATGCCTCGCGTTATGCTTCCAGAAGTATTTAAGCCATCAAAAGGAGTGACTTTTTTGGCGTTGGCATTATTGTCTATTCGATACAATTTTTCGGTTCCAACGTCATTGGTAACAATTTGATCTGAATTATAAAGGCTGTATTCTTTGGTTAAGAAATCAGGATATTTGAGATAATTGATAATTAAAGAATCAGAAGGGAAATTTTCTTTTAAAAGTAAAAAGCCTTTTTTATAATCGATTGTATAAAAAGACGAATCTATAGGTTCTTTTTTAGTATTTAAAAGCTGAAAAAAACTAGAATTAATACTGACTTTTTCTAGATGAATTGTGTCTTTTGAAGCGATTACTTTTTTGGTTTTGTACAGCGTTTCGGTTTCCTGAGCCTGAAGCACAGAAAAACAGAAGAAAACCGTCCAAAACAGTAATTTTTTCAACATAATACTTTAAACTCTCAAAAGCCAAAAGTAGTATTTATAATTGGTAAATTCGGGACTTGAATTTCAGTTTAAAGAGAAGACATAATTTTATTTAAGCTGCTTCTTTTTTTCTGTACGGTAAGAAATAAAAACTGCAAGCGCACTTAATAAAGGTCCAATTGCCAGTTGGAAATCTGAATAGGAAATATCTTTTGCGTTTTTGGTAACAACAGGACTTAAAACGATGCAGACAAATACCAATACAGAAAGAAGAAAAATGATTGTAAAGTTTTTTCGAGTCATCATATATAAGGAGTTGTTTTAAATTATCGTTTTATACTTTCGGACAAAATCATTAAACTCAAAATTAAAACAACAGCAAGAAATACAGAATTAGGATTGGCAAAGTTTATGGTCCAGCCCATTTCTTTTAGCCTTTTTGGAGGAAACATTCTTTTGTCTTCTCGATTGTAATAGAAAATTCCCCAGATCCAGTTTTCAGGATCTTGGTTCCAATTGTTTTTTTGTTGTTCTGTTGGTTCTTGATCGTATCTCATTTCTTTGGATTGATTTTTTTATTGTATCGATATCCTATTGCAATTATACTTACTAAAAGTGAAAGTGCTAAAGCTGCGTTATTCATGATTTTTGAATTGATTAAGTTTGAGTTGTTTTTCTGTTTGATAAAAAACCATGGCGACACATAATATCAGACCTATAAGTACGGAGAATTCTGTAAATGATGTAGAACCAAAAATTAGATATAATACAATTTGAATAAGTAACAATAAAGACAATAATTTAAGAAAAAGGTTTGTGCTTAATTTTTGTGCAAAATCCCAATTCATTTTATTTTTCATTGAATTGGCTGTTCGATAGCCATACAAAGAATTTATTTTTTTTGGAGGAAACAGCTTAGTTATCAATATTAGAAACAAGGTGATGATTACTATCGGATTTTTAAATAAAAGATCTATTGCTTCCATAGAATTATTTAATTTTTTTTGAATAACTGGATTACAAATTTATAAAAAATAACCGACAAAATGATATGGTTATCAAACATTTAAATAAAGGAAAAAACTAAAAAAGGCTTCACAATCAAGTGAAGCCTTTCTTTAAATTTGAATTAAATAATTACCTCTTATAAAGATTAGTTTAATTCTTTTGTGACAATCTGCATCGTTTCACGGCTAACTTGTTTCAATAAAACTTCTTTGTTAGCAACAACAGCTTCGGCAGCTTCTTCGGTAAAGTGACGGATTGTATATAAGGTTACATTCTCGCTGTATTCTACTTTGAATTTTTTAGAAAGAATGGCATTCAATTCTGGGAAATTTCCAAATTTATCTTCCACGCAAACAGAGAAACTAATAGCAGAATTTTGAATCAAGTTTACTTTGATTTTAAATTCGTGGAATAATCCAAAAATCTCACTAATGTTTTCTTCCATAATAAAAGAGAAATCAATAGAAGAAAGCGAAATTAAAAGCTGTTCTCTTTTTACGATAAAACATGGATATTGTGGTTCTAAATCAACTCCTTTAGAAACACAAGTTCCTTTTAATAAAGGGTTGATAAAAGATTTTACTAATAACGGAATTTCTTTTTTCTGTAAAGGCTGTAATGTTTTTGGGTGAATAACCGTTGCTCCGTAAAAAGCCAATTCGATTGCTTCACGATACGAAATCTGATTCAGCAAACTTGCATTTTCAAAATAACGCGGATCCGCATTCATAACTCCAGGAACGTCTTTCCAAATCGTTACACTTTCTGCATTTAAGCAATAAGCAAAAATTCCAGCAGTATAATCAGAACCTTCACGGCCTAAAGTTGTTGTGAAATTATTTTCATCTGCACCTAAAAATCCTTGTGTGATGTTTAGTTGTTTTCTCGGAACATTTTTGCTGATGTTTTGTTGCGTCGTTTCCCAATCTACTTCTGCATCTCTGTAGTTTGCATTTGTTTTAATGAAATTACGAACGTCAAGCCATTGCGTCTGAATTCCCATGAAATTCATGAAATGGCTTAGGATATTAGTCGAAATCAGTTCACCAAAACTTACCACTTGATCGTAAACAAAGTTGTAATTTGGAGATTTATTATGAGCTAAAAAATATTCCAATTCTGCAAACTGCGCATTTACAGCAGCAAAAACAGCATTGTTTTCATCTTCAAATAAATCCAATAAGATTTGATTGTGATATTTTTTAATCTCTTGAACCGAAGAACTCAATTCTGTCGATTTTTCGAAATAATTCTTTATGACAACTTCAAGAGCATTTGTAGTTTTTCCCATAGCAGAAACTACAAGAATAACATCTTCGTAACCTACTTTTTGTAAAACGTCGTACACGTTTTTAATTCCATCTGCATCTTTTACCGATGCTCCTCCAAATTTAAATACTCTCATTTTTAATTTATAGATTTTAGATTTTTAGATTTCAGATTGGGGCGAAATCTCGTATTGTTTTTTCTACCACAGATTAAAGAATTGTAATGGATTTTTTTCTTGCCACGAATTTCACGAATTTTCACGAATTAATTTGTGCTAATTTGCGTAATTTATGGTTGTTAAATAAAAATCCTTTTAATCCTAATAATCTGTGGCTTAAATAATTTTTTTATAATTTTTCTAAGAACGAATTAATTCCGTTTTCATCCATTTGCACCACTCTCCATTCCTCAAGGATTTTGGCACCTGAATTCTCATAGAATTTTACGGCTGGTGTATTCCAATCGAGAACATTCCATTCAACTCTTCGAACATTATCTCTTTTTCCCTGCTTCATTATTTCAGCATAAAGTGCAGATCCTAAACCAGTACCTCGCATCTTTTCTTTTACAATCAAATCTTCAAGGTGAATTGTCTTTCCTTTCCAAGTCGAATAGCGGTAATAATACAACGCAATTCCAACAATTTCTTTCTGTTTTTCCTCGTTTTCAATCTCTGCCACAAAAACGTGAAATAATGGTTTTTCGCCAAAACCGTCACGTACTAAATCTTCTTCAGTGATAACAACTGCTTCAGGTTCTTTTTCGAATATCGCCAGCTCCTGAATAAGTCCCAACACCGATTTCATGTCTTCAGGATTCCCTTTTCTAATATTCATAATCAATTCATTTTACTTTTTGTCCTTTATAGTATCGCTTTTTCCTTTATCAGATTTGTTACTGCGAATGCTTATCAGAAACAATTTTTTGTATTCGTATTTTTATGTATTTATTATCTGTAAAAGCATTTTTTTAGTTCTTGCTTTTTGCAGATTATTAGCAAATATACAATAGTAGCAAACTAACAAAATAATTTTTGAATCATTCTCACAAAATAGACGATATTTGTGACTTAAAAACAAAACTATAACGATTTAGAAATGGAAGAACGCAATAAAACACTGGGAGAGTTTATTATTGAGAACCAAAAAGCATTTCAGTA
>NZ_CAMLIX010000229.1 GCF_946479975.1 uncultured Flavobacterium sp. | reverse complement strand
CCGCAGAAATAGGAATTCGAAAAACCAACAAAATATTCATCTTTTTGATCGTTGTTTAAATCGAAAGCTTCGTAATAAAAAAAGCGGTCTTCTTTTGTCATTGCTGGTAAATCTTTTACTAATAAAACCTGCAGTTGTTTTCGGATTAATTCTACTGCTTTATCATCTTTTTCGGGAACTTCACTTAAATCTGCTGTTCCTCCAAGTGTTTTAGATAATGTATCTTGAACAATCGTTTTGATGATATTTTTTTTCTCTTCTTTATTTTGACAAGAAGATAATATCATAAGGCCGATTAGAATTAGAATTTTATTTTTCATAATCTGATATTTTAAATTCGTAATTGAATTAATTCGAAACCCGACAGGTTTAAAAACCTGTCGGGTTTAAAACGTAGTTATATAAGTATAGCCGCTTTATTTTCAATGTCATTTTGTTCTAGTAACGATTTTATATTATTGAAAGTTACCAAGGCAATCTGCGTTAAAGCTTCATTGGTAAAAAACGCCTGATGCGCCGTTACTAAAACATTCGGAAAACTCATTAAACGCTGAATTGCATCATCTTGAATAATGTCTGCAGAAAGATCTCTAAAAAAGAGTTTTTCTTCCTGTTCGTAAACGTCAATCCCTAAATAACCAATTTTTCCTTCTTTCAAACCTTCAATAACCGACGAAGTTTCAATTAATCCGCCACGACTTGTGTTGATAATCATTACATGTTCTTTCATAAAAGTCAGCGAATTTTTATTGATCACATGTTTTGTTTGATCGTTTAACGGACAGTGCAGCGAAATGATATCACTCGATCTAAAAATCTCTTCTAAGCTCACAAAAGAAATTCCGTCCTTTTTCATTTCTTCACTTTCAACAATATCATAAGCCAAAACTTTACAGCCAAAACCTAATGCGATTTTAGAAAATGCTTTTCCGATATTTCCAGTTCCGATAATTCCGATTGTTTTTCCAAATAAGTCGAAACCTAATAATCCGTTAAGGGCAAAATTTTGTTCGCGGACTCTGTTGTATGCTTTGTGTGTTTTTCTGTTTAAAGTCAGAATCATTGCCATGGCATGTTCTGCAACAGCTTGTGGAGAATAAGCTGGAACGCGGCAGACTTTTATATTGTATTTTTTAGCAGCTTCAAGATCAACATTGTTAAATCCAGCGCAACGTAACGCAATTATTTTTACGTTCTTTTCTGCCAATTGTTTAATGACGGCAGCGTTTACAATGTCATTTACAAAAACACAAACAATTTCACATTCTTCGATTAAAGCAACGGTCTGCGGATTTAATTGTGTTTCAAAAAAGTCCAATTTAAAACCGAAATCAGCATTGTACTGATTAAAAAAGGTTTTGTCGTAAGGCTGCGTCGAAAAAAAGGCGATTTTGTTCTCTTGTAAATTCATGGAATTTGATTTTGAAAGTTTCCTAAAATTAAGAAAAATATTTCAAATCTCTTTTATGAAATACAAATCGATTATTTTTCTTTTTGTAAATAACATTGATGAATTTACTTTTATAAAACTACCAGCTTCTGCAGGGTAAAAATCTTTTTTTACTAAAAAATCATTTAATTTATATTCCAAATATTCTTTAGTTTCTTCTGAAATCCAAAGCTTCACCGAATTATTTTTATAAAAAACAAAATCATTTTCCTTGATTATAGATACTCGTAATAAAATATCTCCAAGTATTTCAATTTCTACTTCGTCGCCTATTTCTAACAATTTAATTTTATCAAGAAAATAAGATGCGCTTTTATCATTAAAGATAAAATGCAAAGAACCAAGGTTGTATTTTATTGATGGCAACATAATCATTTAAAAAAATCTCTCGCAACTATTAATTTGTGGAAATTCAATTTCGATAGTTTTCAATTTCCAAACTTACAGCAAATTTCTGATCTTCAAATTAGCTTATTTTATATATTCTTTGCCATGGACCATAATAGATCCTTCTTTTGGATATAAAAAAGTGAGATCATACCCTAAACTTTTAAGTATTTCTAAACCATCAATAGATTCTACTTTGTTTTTTCCGTTCCACCCTATTCTAAAACCATATAAAATACATTCTCTAATATACTTAGGTCTATTTAAGTTTACAACTTCTTTTTCTTTAGTTACTAATTTGGTTAAGTTTATGCCTGTATTTAAAGGGTTTCCCGCGTATAAATCTTCCCAAGTGATAAAGCTAATTTTCAACGGAGTTTGCCTATAATTTTGTAAGAAGACTGTTATTTCAAAAGTTGCAATTTCGGTCGTAAGTCCTAACCCAGTTATGCATTTATATAGATAGACATTATCTTCGACAATAATTTTTCTTAGTTTCATCAGTTAGTTTATTCTCTGAATTTTAAGTGATCTGTACTAAAAAGCAAGCCGATGCCACTATAAGCATCTCTTTTTAAATCATAAAAATTGTTTACTCCTTCCAAATCGTTATATAAATCTGAAATTATGGAAGAAGACTGAAATCCATCTATTGTGTGCTTTATAATCGTATCTGACAAACAGGTTAATTCTTTTGTAACATTTGTTATCCCTACATTATTTCCAGTTTCCCAATCCCAGATAATCCAGTCCCAATTGTATTTTTTATGAATACAATCCATCCATAGATAAGAAAGGTTTATAATTTTTATCTTTCCTAATTCTTTTTCTTTCCAATACTCGACACTTTTTATTATGGCTTCTACTGCAAAATCTGTTTGTTCATAAACAAAATCTGGATTTGAGATTTGAATAATTTTTATAGCATCAGCAATTTTAGTATCAATTATTTTTAATTCTTTTTCATTAGGATTTCTTAAAAATGCAAACTCAATATCTACTCTTTCAAAAACAGTACCTTCTGACTGTTTAAGCATTTCTAATGGGATACATTTTATATTAGAATTTTCTTGAAGAAATTTTTCCTTTGGATCAAAAGAAAAATTTTTATCTTCATAAAAATTAGAACAATATCTTTTCTCTATTTCTTTTATCAGCAAATAATACCCATAATTTACATCTGCTTTAATTTCATCTTCGTCCTGAAATGTGCAAAAATAATCTGGCTGTAACATCCAATACAAACAAAGAGCCGTTCCTTTGTCAAGATGTTTTTGCTTCACAATCCATTCAAAAGGTGCAATTCCATCATCATAATTCCAATTCTGTACAAATTGATGTAATTCTGCAGCATTTAGTTTTTGGTAAGACATTTCATTATTCACAGCCTTAAGAACACGATTTTTATTGTTTTTATTAAATGAATGCTCCATATTTATCTATCTATAATCTATTTTTAAAAATCTTAACAAAGCGTCAAATTTAACAAACCTTACCACACAAAACCATTATTACAGAATTTAATTTATAGAATTATAAATCCGTAGATTCATCTATAGTAAAGATCATTTGTGTTTTGTTAAATAAACTATAATTCTTTCTTATGAATTAAACCTATTCAAAACGTGAAAGTCTAATCGATATAAACAATTAATAAAACTTAAAAATGAAAAAATTATTTATCGCAGCTATGTTATTCGTTGGAATGGCAAGTTTTGCACAAGACATGGATCAAAAACCAGAGCGCGAGCCAAGAGAAAGAATGACTCCAGAACAACGCAATGAAAAACAACTTCAAAAATTGACAACTGAATTAAATTTAGATGCCAATCAGCAATCGCAAGTAAAACAGCTATTAGCAGAAAGAAGCGCTAAAGCAGAGAAATTTAGAGAAACTCGAAAAGACAAAAAAGACAGCAACACAAAACCAACTGCTGAAGAAAGAGCTGCTTTTAAAAAACAAATGGAAGATGAAGTAGCAGCAAACGATGCTAAAATGAAATCGATCTTAAAAGCTGACCAATACACAAAATGGAAAACTTTGCAAGAAGAGAAAAAAGACAAAATGCGTGACAAAGTAAAAGAGCACAGAAAAGAAAAAATCTAATTTGATGCATAAAAAAAGAGGCTTATCTAAGCCTCTTTTTGTTATTTAGAAAGTTTTAGAAACTTTATCAATTGCATTAATTGTAAAATCTAAATCTTCATACGTTAATGCATCTGTAATAAACCACGTTTCGTATGCAGATGGAGCAATATAAATACCCTCCTGCAATAATCCATGGAAGAATTTTTTGAATGTTTCGTTGTCGCCTTTTGCAGCAGTTTGAAAATCGGTAACTGGATTTGCATCAAAGTGAACCGAAATCATAGAACCAACTCTGTTTATTGTAAACACAACATTATTAGCTTTCAAAACTCTGTCGATTCCTGCTTCTAAATAAGCTGTTTTTTCTTCTAAACGAGTAAAAATTGCTCTGTCATTATCTAGTGCTTTCAACATTGCCAATCCAGCAGCCATTGCCAATGGATTTCCAGATAATGTTCCTGCTTGATAAACTGGTCCAAGTGGCGCTAGATGGTTCATGATTTCTTCACGCGCAGCAAAAGCTCCAACTGGAAGTCCTCCACCAATTACTTTTCCGAAGGTTACGATATCGGCATTAATTCCATACAATTCTTGAACTCCACCGCGAGCTAAACGGAAACCTGTCATTACCTCATCAAAAATCAATAAGATTCCGTTTGCGGTACACAAATCACGTAAACCTTGCAAGAAACCTTCTTTAGGAACAATACATCCCATATTTCCTGCTACTGCTTCAATAATAATGGCAGCAATTTCTCCTTTATTAGCTTCAACCAATGTTTTTACATTTTCTAAATCATTGTATTTGGCTAATAAAGTATCTTTTGCCGTTCCTTCTGTAACGCCTGGACTGTTTGGCGAACCAAAAGTTACAGCTCCACTTCCTGCCTGAATCAAAAACGAATCTGAATGCCCGTGGTAACAGCCTGCAAATTTTACAATTTTATCTCTTTTTGTAAAGCCGCGTGCCAAACGAATTGCACTCATACAAGCTTCTGTACCCGAATTTACAAAACGGATTTTATCAATATTTGGAACCATAGAAACTGCTAAAGCAGCGATTTCTGTTTCCAATTCTGTTGGCATTCCAAATGAAGTTCCCAATTTTGCTTTTTCAATCACCGCGTCAACAACTGGCTGATACGCATGACCTAAAACCATTGGTCCCCAAGAGTTGATATAATCGATTAATTTATTTCCGTCTTCGTCATACAAATAAGCACCTTTAGCACTTTTTACAAAAATCGGAGTTCCACCAACGGCTTTAAATGCTCGAACTGGCGAATTTACTCCTCCCGGAATTACTTTTTCTGCTTCAGCAAAAAGCTGACTACTTCTTTTATATAACATTATGATTTTTGATTTTAGAGTTCAGATTTTAGATTTAAATTATAGACTTAAACCTTGGTCTTTAACAAACTCATTGAAATATTGTTGTTCTATTTGTTGCTCTTGTGTTAGATCTTGCATTTTCAAATCCGACATACCTATTGGAGAATAAAAACTCCATTTCCAAGTTGGCCTGTGTTTTACAAAAAAGTGTTTTTCTGCAAATTCATCATGAACATAAACTCCACAAAAAAGTCTGATCGTTAAAACTATCGCAGAAATGAAAATAAAAACTGAAATTTTCTTCTTCATAATCCAAACTGAAAACTGTCACTGCGACTGAAAACTTTACTTAACCTTCAACCTCTGCCCGATTGAAATAGCATTATCAGCTAAATTATTTTTTCTCTTCAAATCATCAACCAATAAATTGAATTTTTTTGAAATCGAATATAAAGTATCTCCCTTTTGAACTACGTACGAATTCGGATCATAAGTATTCATATTAATTTTTGGATCGGAATTGGCAACTGAAGTTGAACTTCTTGTTGGTGTCGATGTATTAATTGGCATATACTCTCTTCCCGTAACCTGACAATCGTATTGATGCAGATTATAACGCTCAATATAACTGATTAATTTATCTGGATATTTTGGATCTGTCGCGTAACCTGCGGCTCTTAAACCCTTTGCCCAAGATTTATAATCGTCTTTTTCATAAGTAAACAACGTTTCATATCTTTTTTTCCCAACTAAAAACAAAGCATGATCTCTATACGATTCTGAAGCCTGCGGATATTTTCTAAAACATTCCTGAGCCGAATCATCATCATGACGAACACTTTCTCCAAGCCAGTCTTTATGACATTTAATTCCGAAATGATTATTCGCTTCAAGCGCTAAATCTCCGCGTCCTGCACCCGATTCTAAAATTCCCTGAGCCAGAATAATACTTGCTGGAATTCCGTACGTTTTCATGTTCCCCATTGCGATATCCTTGTACTGCAATACATAATTGGTGATTAAATCGCTGGTAACAACCGTTTTTGAAGTAGATTGAATAACCTCAGTTGTATTATTTGTAGAAGGATAATTTTTAGCGATTGGTTTTACAGGAGTACTTCTTTTTGTGGCAGCGGTTCTAGATTGAACTGCAGCTGCTTTTTTAGTCGTCGCGATCGCAGGTTTACTAGAAGAGCAACTTGCTAAAGCTAATATTACGAGAAGTAATACAATTTTTTTAATCATTGGTTTTAAGTATTGGTAATTTCTTCTGCTTCAATTTTATATTCATTCCACTAATTCCCTGCAAACCGCCGGTGTGAATGAGTAAAATTTTTGAATGTGCAGGAAAATAATTTTTGTGAATTAAATCTATAACGCCAAAAACCATCTTTCCTGTATAAATTGGATCTAATGGCACTTTATTTTCTTCAAAAAAAGTGTTTATAAATTCGATCAACTCTAAATTTATCTTGCCATAACCTCCAAAATGATAGTCAGAAATTAAATTCCAGTTATCTTTTTGAGCAAAAATACGAATTTCATCGGTTAAAAAGTCACCTTTTAATGCCGGAAAGCCTAAAATCTTCTGATTAGGTAATGCACTATTTATTAATCCAGAAATTGTTCCGCCCGTTCCAACCGCACAGCACACGTAATTAAATGCATCATCTTGGTCTGTCAAAATCTCTTCACAGCCTTTTACAGCCAATTCGTTTGTGCCTCCTTCGGGAACTAAATAAAAGTCTTCAAATTTAGCTTTTAGCTTTTCTATAAATGATGTTTCACTCTTTAAACGATACTCTTCTCTCGAAACAAATTCAAACTGCATTCCGTTTTCTTGGGCAAATTTTAAAGTCGGATTCTCTTCTATTTTATCTAAAAGTTCGTCTCCGCGAATGATGCCGATGGTTTTAAATCCATGTTCTTTTCCTGCATACGCGACAGCAGCAATATGGTTAGAAAACGCACCGCCAAAAGTCAATAAAGTGGTTTTATTTTCGGCTTTCGCCTGAAGTAAATTGTATTTCAGTTTTCTAAATTTATTTCCCGAAACAAAAGTATGAATGAGATCTTCACGCTTTATGGTTAAAGAAATATCATTGGGAAACTGAATATGTATAGGTTGATTGAAAACTGGATTCATTTTGATTTAATGTAATGTAGAAACTGAAAAAAAGATCTGTTTTTTAGATAATTCATGTCGGTTTCTTTTGTGTAAGCTTCTCTTTCAAAACTAATATTTCGATATGCCAAATCTTTGTTTTTGTATTGAATTAACCGAATTAAAAACTCCAAAACATACCAGATAAAAAACGGAAGAATCAGCAATTCAATTTGTTGTCTTAAATGTATTTTTTCATGATTAACAAAAGTTCCGTTTACTTTATCAAAATCATATTTAACTAAAACGAAAGGAAATAAAGCCATTCCGCGATATCCTTTCGGA
>NZ_CAMLIX010000228.1 GCF_946479975.1 uncultured Flavobacterium sp. | reverse complement strand
CGCATCATGTAATCGGTTTTCTTTTCGATTCTTCCAAAGAAAGCAATGTAGCTGTATAAAACGGCAAAAGAACCTAAAACAGAACCTAAAACGAATGTGAAAATAATAGTATTTTCGAATACAAAGAGATGGTACGAAGCCAAAGTGACACTTACCACAACATAATAGGGAATAGGGAAGAAGTTTAGCCCAGAAAGCAGCATTCCTAAAAAGAAACGACTTTTTTTACTGCTCTTTTTAATTTTCGATTTCTTTTTTGTTTTTGGTTCTTTGGCAATAAACAAAAAGTAAATGGTTAAAATAGAGAAAATTACAAAACCAATTTCACGCATTAACGTTACGACATCTGGGCGGTTGTCTATAACGCGCGCAAATAAAACCGCTACATAAACTTGGAAAAAAATAACAAGAACAGCACCAATTGCAAACCAAAAAGCATTCTTTTTCCCTTCTTTCAGATTTATTTTGGCTGCCGTCATGTTGATTAATCCTGGAGGAATAATCCCAATAACAGCGGCAATAAAACCTGAAAGTAACGGAGTAAGATATACCATTCAGTAATTTTGTGTGGTTAAAAGATTGTTTTCGAAATTAAATTAGTCTTTAATTTTGAAACGAATATACGTAATTGCCTTGTTAATTTCTAAATATTGTTTCTCATAAAATGTCTGAATCGAAGTTACAACTTCTGGACTTCCTTCATTTTTGTAAACATTATGATTCGCATATAAAACCTCGTGGCCTTCTCCGTGAAGCAGTCCAAGCGTATAACCGTGCATGAATTCGCTATCGGTTTTTAGGTTTACAACACCGTCTTTTTTAAGGATTTTTTTGTACAATTGAAGAAATTCAGAATTTGTCATTCTGTGTTTTGTTCTTTTGTATTTGATCTGCGGATCTGGGAAAGTAATCCAGATTTCATCTACTTCGCCTTCGGCAAAAATATGATTGATCAATTCGATTTGAGTACGAACAAAAGCAACATTATGAAGTCCGTCTTCTACAGCAGTTTTTGCACCACGCCAGAAACGAGCGCCTTTAATGTCAATTCCGACGAAATTTTTGTCTGGGTATTTTTCAGCCAATCCAACAGAATATTCTCCTTTTCCACATCCTAATTCTAAAACTAACGGATTGTCATTTTTAAAGAAATCAGAATTCCATTTTCCTTTTAAAGGCATTAAATCGCCTACAACTTCTTCTCTTGTTGGTTGAAAAACGTTTTGAAATGTTTCGTTTTCTCTGAATCTTTTAAGTTTATTTTTACTTCCCACTTTATACAAAAATTTTCGGCAAAATTAAGGAATATAAACGAATGAAAGTAGCGGAATTGTGTTTAAAAGTTTTTCTGCCACGAATTCACGAATTATTTTTTCTGCACTGCGCTGAAATTTCTAATCCAATTGAATTGTATTTAAAAGTTTTCCGCCACGAATTCACGAATTATTTTTAAACTAAAATTCGTGAATTCGTGGAGGAAAATATTTATAACCTTAAAGTGTTTTTTTTAACCGCAAATTTCACAAATTTTCACAAATTTCTATTTAGTTATTATGGCAGCTTTACTACTATGAAAAAATAATTTGTGCAAATTCGTGGCAAACTAAAAATTAGCCGTAATGAGGTTCTGTAATTGGTTGTGCTTTTGGATCAAGAGATTCATCGTGTTGTGATAAATCCAATCCTAAATGTTCTGATTCTTCTGAAACTCTTAATGGAATGATGAAGTTCGTTACTTTGAATAAGAAATAAGCGCCAAAGAAAGTAAAGATTGAAACCAGTACTAATGCCATCATGTGATGTCCGAAAACGCTCCATCCGCCGTGAAGTAAACTTGCATTTTCTCCGTGTGCGAAAATCGCGGTTAGAATCATTCCCATAATTCCACCAACACCGTGGCAGGCAAAAACGTCAAGCGTATCGTCAAATCTTTTTGAATATTTACAATTTACAGCCGTGTTAGAAACCAAAGCCGTAATGAATCCGAAGAACATACTTTCTGGAACCGAAATATATCCTGCAGCTGGTGTAATGGCAACTAAACCAACGACAGCACCAATACAAGCTCCTAAAGCAGAAACCTTTCTTCCGTTCATTCGATCATAGAAAATCCAAGTTAGCATCGCTGCAGCAGACGAAGTTGTCGTCGTAGCGAAAGACATTGCAGCAGTTCCGTTGGCAGCAAGTGCAGAACCAGCGTTGAATCCGAACCAGCCAAACCATAGCATTCCAGTTCCTAATAATACAAACGGAATATTGGTTGGAATATGCTGACTGTTTTTTCTTTTTCCTAAAACAATAACCCCAGCCAAAGCGGCAAACCCAGAACTCATGTGAACTACGGTTCCTCCGGCAAAATCTTTTACGCCAAAATAACTTCCTAAAACACCAGTTGGATACCAAACTGCGTGACACAAAGGAGCATATATGAAGATAGTGAATAAACTAATGAAAACTAAATAAGAGATAAAACGAACGCGCTCTGCAAATGAACCTGTAATAATTGCAGGGCAAATGATGGCAAATTTCATTTGAAATAAAGCAAAAAGCATAAACGGAATCGTGTTTGCCAATTGTTTATGTGGCAGAACACCAACATAATCCATGAAAGTAAAAGTAGTCGGATTTCCAAAAAAGCTGTAAAAATGATCTCCCGAGCCAAAACCAACTGGTTCTCCAAAGGCAAGACTAAAAGCAACAACAACCCATAAAAGCGTTACAACTCCTAAACAAATAAAACTTTGAAGCATGGTTGAGATCACGTTTTTCTTTCCTACCATTCCGCCATAAAAGAAAGATAATCCCGGCGTCATGATTAAAACTAAACAACTTGAGGTAAGCATCCAGGCAACATCGGCAGGCACAATATGGTCTGTGGTTCCAAATTCAGATAAAACATAACTATTTTCTGTTACCGTAGGCCAAAATGCACCAATTGTGCACACGACACTTATCATAATAAAGGAAATGATCCAGCGTTTTTCTATTTTCATTTTAAAATACTTTGTTTAACCCTATTTTTTTTGGGGTCAAAGTTAAAAAAAAATAAAGATTCTCGTTTTTAAGGCTGATAAAATAGAGGTGCGTTTGTAATTTTGATTAATTTTCTAAAATAGAGCTTCTTTTTTTGCTACTATCTTATTTTAAAGTTACAAAAAAGCACCGTTTTTGCCGAATATATTAAAATTAATTTCTCAACTCGGTTAGTAAGGTGCTCGAAAAGTTATGTTTATAAAAAGAAATACCGGAAATGTTTTATTTCTTCTGAAGTTTTGCAATCAACGCGTCTTCAATTGGTGACTTTATTTTGGTTACAGCATCAACTTCGTCGTTTGGAACCGTCATCGATAAAACATAATGCTGGATTTTCCATTCGCTTCCCACTTTCACCAAAACACCAGAACCACGGCAGATTTTCATTTGAGTATCTAGCAATTCATCAAACCAAGCAATTTTTCCTGTTTTGTCAAAAAAGATGTGGCGTTCAAGTGCTTTGAAATTCCAAGTTGTTCCTTTGTCGAAATACGGTTTTGCCCAGATTTTGAATTCTTTTTTGGTCCAATTTTCAGTGGCATCTGTTCCAATATAAATTGCATCATCTGCCAAAGCATTGAAATAAGCATCAAATTTTACTTCGCCAGCAGCTTTATGCCAAGCGTCTAAAGTTTGATTGATTTTGGTTTTGTCTGCCTGCGCATTTGCAAAAGAAGCAACGAATAATAAAAGTAAAAATGTTTTTTTCATGAGTAAAATTATTTGAGTTTTAAAGGTATTAATTTTTTAACCATATAAGTTATATATGTAGCCGTTGAGTGAAATTGGAATAAAATTTAATTTAAACACATAGAAACATAGATTTTTATTGTTTTGTTTAAGATTACAAAAAAAGCAAGCTTTAACACATAGCTATGTGCATTGAAATTAGTGAAACGCCTTTATTGAAGGTTTACAAAAACTATGTTTCTATGTGTTGAAATAATATACCCAAAGGATTAAGTTAATTTACGAGGAATGAGTAGCACAGAAAAAGTTTATGTTTTTAAAATTCTTAACGACTTTGCGCCTTTGTCCCTTATCCAAAAAAGCTAAAATTATCTTGCATACCTCATAGAGTGTAATCACGAAAAAACAAGTATATTTGGGAGATTTTAAAATACCTCCCCATGAATCCAAAACTACTTATCACTTCACTTGCTATAACCGCTCTAGTATTTGTTTCCTGCAAAAAAGAATTAGAGCCGCAAGAAAGTACCTCAACGTCTGAATTAGTAAGGTTAGGACTTGCAAAAGATACTACTAAAACTGCTGCGCCGGTTGCGCAAGCTCCTTCAGCAAATCCAAATACAGTTTTAAGCGATACAAAAGGAATTAATCCAGCACACGGACAACCAGGACATCGTTGTGATATTGCAGTTGGAGCGCCTTTAAATTCTGCGCCAACGACACAAGGACAACCAGTGCAGACACAAACTGTTCAAATGCCAAGTCAGCAGCAACAAGTCGTTACCACGACTACAACGCCAGTTAAAACGGCAAAAGGTATGAATCCGCCACACGGACAGCCGGGCCACCGTTGCGATATTCCAGTTGGAGCGCCATTAAATTCTGCTCCAGCAAAAGTGGCGGCCACAACGTCAAACACGGCGCAAAGCGGAACAACTACACAGAACTTTACGGTATCGCCTCCGCCAAATGCAGTTCCAGCATTGTTAAGTACAGAAACAGAAACGGCAGTTGCAGACGGAATGAATCCAGCGCACGGAAAACCAGGTCACCGTTGCGATATTGCGGTTGGAGCGCCGCTACCAAAATCTTAGAAAATATTTGAACCATATAAGTGATATAAGAAATTTTAAGTTTTTCACTTACTATTTATAAAGCAGAAGCCGTAAAATACTTTAGTACTTTACGGCTTCGTTTTTTTAATAATTATTGATTTAAACAATAAAATGAACTTATATCACTTATATGGTTCAAAAAATATATTAATGTGCTTTTATTTTCTCGAAAGTGGTTGTCAACGATTTTTTGACTTTAGCCAATGCGCCGTTGAAAGCTTTTTCGAGCGTATCGGCGTGTTCTGTAACGGTAATTGCTTGTAATTTTACAGGACGGACTTCAATCACACATTTTTTGTCTTGCAAGCTGAATTTTTCTCCGTTTTCATCACCAAAGTGAATTTCTACACGGGTAATTTTATCTTCAAATCTGTTCAAGCTTTTTTCTATTTCTCCAGAAAAATAACTTTCTAATCTTGCGCTTCCTTCAATGTTTTTGTCGGTGTTGATTTGTACTTTCATAACAGATACTATTTTAATGATTCATACTCAAACTTATTTATTTTTGAAGAGAAAGGCAAGTGAGTTAAGGAAATATTATGATAAAATTACAACAAGATTAAATGATTAATTGTTTGTTGAAAATTGTATCCAAATGATGTTCTAAAAATTCTTTTTTAGGCAAATATTTTTGAGCTTTAGATATTTCTTGATTTTCAACTGAAGAAAAATATTTCTGAAAATATTCAGAATCTTTTTTATTTTTTAATGCAGCAGAAAATATGATTTTATAATCTGTGTTGATTCCTATCAAGCCTTTATCGAAAGCTTTGTCGTAAAGTACTGATAAGCAAATTCCATTTTCAGGACTTAACCGATGTTCCTCATTTATCGACCAAGGAATTATATGGCTGGCGAATAATAGTTCAGGAAGATCAATGCCTGTAATGGCGCACTTATTTGAATAGTTTGTTAGGACTATTTTTCTAAAAACACATTGATTTACTCTGGTTTTTACTTCGCGAAGGACAGTTTCTCCTTTTAAATCTTTTAAATCAGTAAGAATGTGTTTGTATTTTTTTTCAACAGAAGTATTTTCTTTTTCAGCTAATATTTCTTCACTTTGAAACAATAGCTCTTCTTTATTATTAAAAAATTCATCCCAAATAGGTTGGACTTGATTCATTCCATTTTTTAAACCTCCAACTCCTCTTTGTTGATGAAATGGATCTACACTTGCAAAGTTCGCTAGTCTCATTCCTACGGCAGCAGGTGTTCTGTTTATAATTTGAGCTAATCTTATTACTTCAGGATTTCTTGAATGTATCTTTCCAAACTCAATTGTAAGATACAAGTTAAAGGCAACGATTAATTCTTCTCGTGTCCAGAGGTTTTTAGGTGGCATTTTTGGATAATTTGTTTAGAGTAAATATAGTCAAATACATTTAAGTCTAATTTGTCATTTCGAGGAACGAGAAATCACACTAGAACCTCCGCAAAAGTTCCTGCCAATCGAGTGTGATTTCTCGTTCCTCGAAATGACAGAAATGCACAAAAAAACTACTCCTTCTCCCTCTTCCCCCACTTAACCTTTATCTTTCCCTCATTATCATAAGCAATCAAATGCAGGACAATACCACGTTCTCGAACCGCTTTTCGTTCTTCTTTGGTGGCGAGATTGACGTCGTTTTTAGAATTTCTTAGTGGCACTGTCAGGGCGAGATTGGTGCCTCGGCCGAAAGAATAAATTCCGTCTATGTCGAAGTTTAAGACGCTGGAACTTATGGTGAGTTTGTTAATGTCTACTTGCTCTCCACGCAGATTAAGCGAACCCGATAAATCGCTGAACGTAATATTCTCGACATCGCGAAGCGGAAAAGCAAATTTGCCGACTTTCATAATCGGTTCGAAATTTAATAACGCGCCTTGATTGACATTAAAATCTAATTTTCCTTTCATCGAATTCACAATCAAATCGCCTTTACTACTCATTAAACCCGTAACATTGGCGTAACTGCTCAATCGGCCGCGAATGTTTTTCGGACTAAAAGATTGAATTCCGAAGTTGTTGAAAGATTTCAAAAAGCTCGCAATATCTACATGGTTTACATGCGCTGTAGAACTAAAAATATAATGATTGCCGTTGGGCTGAACCGCGCCGTTAAACGTAATACTTCCGCCAGAGGTTTGCAGCGTTCCGTTTTTGAGCAACAATTTAGAATTCAGCATTTGTAAAGTTGCTTTAGTATTGGTTGCCGTCAGGGCATTATACGTCATTTTATCGGCTTTCAAATTAATCACAGCCGTACATTTCTCAATAACCGATTTTAACTGATTTGTAAAATTGACATTTTTTGCAGCGGTCTTTTTCTGCACTGTTTTTTGCGTCTGCGAACTTTTTAAAACACCTAAAAATTGTTTCACATCAAGATACGGACAGTAAATATTCCAGTTTACGACCATTTTTTCGGGCGCGTCGTAATACAGATTCAGGAAATTATCAATTTTTCCGTCAATGCGAATGATGTTCTTTTTGTGTTTGTAAGCAATTTTTTTAATGTAAAGCGCTTGTTCTGTAAACGATAATTGCACCGCAGTTTTTTCGGCTCGAATGTTTTTCGGAATATAATCAAATGTCGCATCTGCAATATCAACATCTCCTATAAATCGAGGTTTATTGATATACAAATCGACAATATCAAACTGAAATTTCAGATTGGCTTTGGCGTGGCCGCTTTCAAAATGAAGCATTTTTTCATTCATCAATCCGTTGAGTTTCGAAATATCAAAATCAGACGTTACGATTCCGGTTGCAATTGGTTTTTCAAGATTATTAATAGCGGCTTGTGCAATTGTGAGCGGAATGGTTTGATATTCTGCTTTAAAATTCGCTAAAACAATAGCCGAATTAGCATCGTTGAATCCGTTTTTGGGTTTGAAATTATTCGTAAAAATTCCTTTAA
>NZ_CAMLIX010000227.1 GCF_946479975.1 uncultured Flavobacterium sp. | reverse complement strand
AGTGCTGTAAAAATTACGCATTTTCTCAATCAAGTCATCATCAGCGAGAGCAATTACAGACGAAATTCCGTACTGCGCCACACGAATCGGACTGTCAATTGTATATGCAAGACCCATTACCGGAATGTGAAAGGTATGTAAAGGTGTTTTTGCCATTTGTTTTCAGATTAAAATAAAGGCAAATATTGAAAAAAGCATCTTTTTAAAACCTGATAATTGTCAGGTTTGGGATTTTAACATCATAGATATTTCACCACAATATTGTCATTCCGAGGAACGAGGAATCTTCGTAAGTAACTCCGTAAAGTATATCATCAATGTTAAGAAAATAAATAATTCAAAAAATCTAAATCAGGATTAATAGTTTTAATCAATTTTAATTTTTTATCCCTAGTCCAGCCTTTTATTTCTTTTTCACGACTAATTGCTTCCTGAATCCAAGTAAATTTTTCATAGTATAAAAGAAATTCAGCATTATACTTTGAAGCAAAAGTTTTACTATTAGATGTTATGTTTTTGGCATGTTGGCTTAGACGAAGTTGTAAGTTATTCGTAACTCCAGTGTAAAATACAGTTTTGAATTTATTTGTAATGATATAAATGTAATATGTGTGATAACCTTCTGAAAAATGCATTTTACGAAAGTAAATGTTTTTTACATAAAAAGTAAGATTTTTCTTTTATTTTTAATTGTTAGTAAAATTTTAATCTTGGAAAGTTCCTTCCTGTGATTTAATTGGTGTATCACTTTACGGATAAACTTCATAGAGCTACTTATGAAGATTCCTCGTTCCTCGGAATGACAAGATTGGCTGGAGTACTGCTCAAAAAAAACTATATCAAAATCTTCTTCAAAGACTCGGCAATACTTCGCCATAAAAAGTTGTAAAATGATTTTTCCTGAATTCTTTCCAGTTCAACATCGGCAGTTTTGGCTTTGTCTTTTGAATCGTTTTTAACCAATAAATTAACAATAGCCGATTTTAGTTTGGCTTCTTTTTCTGGGTTTTTCTTTTTGAATAATTTTACTTTTAGATCATCATAATCCAAAGAAGCATTTCCTTTTGAAATATTATCGTTTCCGTAAAAATTAAAACGGTATTTATTAAAAACTCCCGTAAAAGAAGCATTCATATAAGGTTTGCTGAATTGCCCCATCGCTCTTACATCAAAATTAGAAATCGCGCCTTGAATATGAAAACTATCATTTTTATCCAAGACATTAAAACTCCAATCGACATTTAGCGGAGACGTTTTCATGAAAATGCAATTGACTTTAATCTTAACATCATTCATTTTTTTTAAGCCAAATCCGCTTCTTAGATTAGTCGCTTGTAGATTAAATTTGTCAAAATTTAAAACTCCCGGTCCTTTAGAAAAATCAATTTCTTCTTCATAAACCAGTTTAGATTTCAAAACCTGTAAAGTGTCAATTTGAAGCGGAAATTTAATATTTCGCAATAAATGATTGTACAGATATTTTTTGCTCAAATCATCTTTTGGCATTTTGCCACGGTAAATATTCGCATCAAAATGGTTGATTACAACTGAATTTGCTTTAAAGAAAAATTGATCATTTTTAAATCCCCAATCCATATTTGAGACTTGAGCCGAATCAAATTTCAATGTATAAATATCTTTTTCCTTTTCTAAACGTTTCGTAAATTCTCTACGATTGAATTGCGGAATGTGAGTAAAATTATTGATTTTAAGAAAGTTTTTTTCAGTACTTATTTTTCCAACATTGATGTGATAAAAGGCACTTGGTCTGTAAAATAAACTATCAATTACCAAAGCATAACTTTTATATTGAATCGGGATTTTTTCTTTTAAAGTCGCATCGGTAATTAGAATTCCTTCTAGTTTTACAATGATTTTTTTTATGCTGAAAATAGGTTTTTCGGTATCTAAAGAAACAACGTCAACCGTTCCGTCATTAAGATAAATATTGGAAACGGCAACAATTTTACGAAAAGGATCAACAATTTCTTTTTGAATGCTTTTGCTATTATTGATTAATTTTTCGCCTTTTTTATATAAAATGATTCGCGGTTTATTTATGATAATACTTTCTGCTCGAATGATATCACGGAAAGCAAGATCCCAAATATTAAAGTGTTTTATAGTGATAGATTCTATTTTAGAAAAGAGTCCGTTTTTGCTGTCTTTCGGTTCGTTTTTCGGATTTACCAATAAAGTCTGTGCGTAGATGTTTCGAGAAAAAAGCGAAACTTCGATTTTTTCGTAATTAATATTATATGCCGTTTTATTTTTTTCGTGAATAACAATCGGAAGCTGTTTTTTTATCCAGTAATTAAGTCCAAAATTGGCAAGAATTACTAGAACAAGAAGAGAAATTACACCAATTGCTATTTTTTTATAGATCGACATTTATAGTATTAATTTTAAATACATAAATTTAGACTTTTAAAGAACGTTTTCTTTTATAAGATTTTAAAGAAAAGTTATATTATTTTGAATTTTTTATACTTTTTAAAATATGAGAATAATTAAAAAAATCCTGCTTGCTTTATTGATTCTAATTGTCATTTTGGCCATTGGTTTGTTTGCTTATATTTTTCATTTAAAACCAAAATATGAAGGTGAATTGCAACTGAAAAATCTACAAAAAGAAACAACGGTTTATTTTGATGAATTTGGAATTCCTCATATTTATGCCGATTCTGAAAAAGATGCGATGACGGCTTTAGGTTATGTTCATGCGCAGGAAAGGCTTTGGCAAATGGAATTATTGCGAAGAATTGCGCCAGGGCGTCTGTCTGAGATTTTTGGTGGAGTTGCCTTAAATAACGATAAGTTTTTCGCAGGAATTGGTATCGAAGAAGCTTCCGCGAAAGCGATTGCAAAATTAGATAAAAACAGTGAAAGTTATAAATTAACACAGGCGTATTTAGATGGAATTAATCAATATTTAGATGAAGGTGTTACGCCAATTGAGTTTACTTTGGTTGGAGTAAAAAAACAAAAATTTACCCTAAAAGACGTTTATAATATTTTCGGATATATGTCTTTCAGTTTTGCAATGGCTCAAAAAACAGATCCATTATTGACTGATATTAAAAATAAATATGGAGTCGAATATTTGAAAGATTTAGGAATTGAAGGCGAATTTAATACTACTCGAATTAAAATTTCAAAAGAGAAAAGCGAAGAATATACCGAGATTTCAAAATCGATTGCATCAATGCTGGATCAATCTCCGATTCCGCCGTTTGTGGGAAGCAACAGCTGGGTTGTCGGGCCAAAAAAATCGAAAAGCGGAAAAGTGATTTTTGCGAATGATCCGCATATTGGTTTTTCGCAGCCTGGAACTTGGTATGAAGCGCATTTCGTAACACCGCAGCATGAATTATATGGTTGTTATCTGGCAGGAACTCCGTTTCCATTATTGGCGCACAATCGTGATTACGCTTACGGATTAACGATGTTTGAAAATGATGATATCGATTTTTATCAGGAAAAAAATAAAGAGGGTGATGTTTCTCAATATCAAACGCCAACTGGTTTTGGCAATTATGAAATTAGAAAAAAAACAATCAAAGTAAAAGACTCTTCAGATGTAGTTTTGACAATAAAATCCAGCGCACACGGACCAATTATGAATGATTTTATGGAGCGTTTGGAAAAGAAAAATCCAATTGCAATGTCGTGGACTTATACGAGAGAACCAATTCAGATTTTGGATGCTGCTTATGGACTTTCACACGCAAAAAACACAACCGATTTTAAAAAAGCAGTAAGTTTAATTGCGGCGCCGGGATTGAATGTAATGTATGGCGACGCCAAAGGAAATGCTGCCTGGTGGGCGAGTGGAAGATTGTATCGACATAACGAAGGAGTTAATACTCATTTGATTTTAGACGGAGCAAGTGGTAAAGATGATATTATAAAATATTTAGATTTCGAACAAAATCCGTCTGCCGAAAATCCGAAATGGGGTTATGTTTATTCCGCTAACAATCAGCCGGAACCAATTGATAATGGTTATTTATATCCAGGATATTATTTGCCAGAAGATCGTGCAAAAAGAATTTCTGGAATTCTAGATGCAAAGTCAGATTGGGATAAAGAAGCCATCAGCAAAATGATTTACGATAATACGTCTGATGTTGCAGTTGAAGTGGTTAAAAATTTGATTTCAAATATCGATCTTAATTCTGTTTCAGCTGAAGAAAAAGAAGTGATTAACGTTTTAAAATCTTGGAAAGGAACAACCAATCTCGAAGATGTTGCGCCAACAATCTATAACAAATGGATTTATTTGTATCTAAAAAATACATTTGAAGATGAAATGGGCAAAGAAAACTTTAATTTGTTTTTAGGAATTTCTATTGGAAAACAAGTTATTGCCAATCAAATTAAAAATGAAAATTCGGTTTGGTGGGATAATATTAAAACCAAAAATGTAAAAGAAACGAGAAAAGATATTGTTGCTAAATCTTTCCATGAAACTGTCTCAACTTTACAAAAACAATTAGGAAACACAATTTCAGATTGGAAATGGGGAACAGTTCATACCGTAGAACACGAACATCCGTTAGGAAAAGTCAAAGCACTTCGCGGACTATTTAATGTTGGACCTTTTAATTCACCGGGATCAAATGAAGTGATCAATAACTTATTCTTTGGATTTAATGATGAAGGAAAATATTATACAAAAGGCGGACCTTCAACCAGAAGAATCGTAGATTTTTCAGATGTAGAAAACAGCTGGAGCATTTTGCCAACAGGACAATCTGGAAATCCTTTCAGCAAACATTACGACGATCAAGCCGAAATGTATAACGCAGGAAAGTTCAGAAAAATGAAATTGAATAAAGAAGAAATTATAAAAACGTCAACTAAATTGGTTTTCAAACCAAAGAAGTAAATTTTTGTTTCAGGTTTTAAGTTTATTCAGCATTTAATAAAAAAAGGTTCAAAGGTTTCAATATAAAACCTCTGAACCTTTGTCCCTTTGCCACTTTGTCCCTTAAAAAAAAACTATTTCGAAATTTCAGCCAAAACTTTCTTTCCGTTTTCGTTTGTTGGATCCAGTTCAACCGACTTTTTATAATTTACAATCGCCAGTTTTTTATCGCCATCGGCTAAATAAGCTTCGGCTAAACTATCATAAGCATTTCCAGATTTCGGGAAAGTTTCGGTATTGATTTTGAAAACTTCTATTGCTTCTTTCTTTTTACCGTCTTGCAGTAATTGATATCCAACTCGGTTTATATCGCCTTCTTTAATCGCATATGCGGGGTCGTTTTTAAGTTTTTTGTAAGCCGCTGTTCCTGCTGCAGCACCTTTTTCTGTATAAATATCCAATAAATCTAAAGCAAGCGATTTTTGAGGCTGTTTAAAAGGTTTGTTGTAAAGTATAGCATGAATCGCATCAGTCATTTCAGCTAAAGCTGTTCCGCCGGTATTGTTCACCAAAACAACTAAATTTTTATCTGTCAATATGCGTGAAATAATAGTATTAAAACCATTGATTCCACCTCCGTGACCCACCATTTTTGGTTTGCCTTTGTCTCCATTATCAAATTCATCTACAAACCATCCGTAACCATAAGATGCGCCGCCAGCTTTTATATAAGGTTTAAATAAAGACTCGATACTTTTTTCAGAAAGCAGTTTATTGGTATAAAGCGCCTGATCCCATAAATACAAATCTTCTACTGTAGAATATAAAGATCCCGCTGCATACGGAATACTCATGTCGAGATATGCCGCATTTACAATTTTTTTGCCTTGTTTCTCATAGCCAGCAGCTCTGTTTTTTAGAATAACATCGCTATGGTCATATCCCGAATTAACCATTTTTAAAGGCGTAAAAATAATTTCCTGTAAATATTGTTCGTACGTTTTGCCAGAAACCTTTTCAATAATATAACCCAATAAAAAATAACCAGAATTACTGTAATTAAATTTTTCTCCCGGCGTAAATTCAAGTGGTAAACTAGAAAATGTTTTTACAAATTCTGCTGGAGTATATGGATTTCGAGCTTTATCTTTAAAGAAATTCGGAACACTTGTGTAGTTCGGAATTCCAGAAGTATGCGTCAATAATTTATGAATAGTAATTTTGTCGCCATTTTCTTTTGGATAATCGGGTAAATAAGTTGTGATTGGAACATCTAATTTTAATTTTCCTTCTTCGGCCAATTTTACAATCAAAAGTGCCGTAAATTGTTTACTAATAGAACCCAGTCTAAATTTTGTGTCTGGCTGATTTGGAACATTCCATTCCATATTTGCAAGTCCAAAACCTTTTTTGAAAATGACTTTTCCGTTTTCCGTCACCAGAGCAGATCCGTTAAATTGTTCGTATTCGTTGTACTTGCTTAAAAGCTGTTCAATTTGCTGTGCCTTGTCCTGTGCAAAAGTGGTAAATGTGGAGAGCTGAAAAACGAGAAATAATGCAATGAGTTTGATTGATTTTTTCATAAAGATTGATGATTATGATTTTTGGATTAATAAAATGATTTGTTTTTTGATTGATGATCGAAACTTCTTAATAAAAAGATATTCAGTTGTTTAATTCGAAAACACTATTTTTTATATGATAAAAATTGATGTTCCCAAATTGTTAGACGATCGATTAGCGATTTGGTTTCACGATTTATTCGTTTTTTTCCAAATAAAAAAATAGAGCATAGACTTCAAAACTTTTTTAAAGTTAGTCTATGCTCATAAATAGCTCATGTTTTCAGGAAAATGTAAATTGAATTATTTTGTTTCGATATCGACTATTTTTCTGCCGGTTTCTCCCAAATAATGTATTACGATATTTTCATAAACTTTATAACCATCATCAACATTCGTAAAAATGATTAAACCTTGTTTGGTTTTAGGCAGCAAAATAAAAATAGTCTGAACGCCTTTGTCTGCGCCACCATGAGAAAGGGCGTAATTTTCTTTTCCTAAATCATAAATTTCAAAGCCTAAACCAAAGTATTTATTCTTTTTGGTTTCAACCTGATGCGAAATCATATCGTCAAAAACTTTTTTGCTCAAACCTTCACTGTTCATGACGCTGCATAAAAAATTACCATAATCGCCAATAGAAGTTATTAAATCGTCTGCAGCATTTACAGTTTTATTTTTGGTTGGTTCGTAAGCGTTTCCATTTTTGTCATAATTAACAGCATATCTCGAAAAATCAATTTTTTCATTCCATATAAATTGCGTGTCATTCATTTTTAATGGTTCAAAAATTAATTCTGAAGCTAATTGATCTAAATTTTTACGGAATTTCTTCTCCAAAGCTTTTCTCAGATACTCCAAACCTTCACCAGAATACTGGTATTTTGTTCCAGGTTTAAATTTAAAATCCAATTTTTTAGATTCGTTAAAAGACCTCCAATTCGGAAAACCAGTTTGATGACTCAAAATAATTCGTGTCGTCAACAATTTATGATTTGAATCTTTGGCAATATCCGGATCAATCCAATATTTATCAAGTGGTTCGTCCAAATCCCATTTTCCTTGAGAAACCAATTTCAAGGCAACTATTGCCGTAACAGGTTTTGTTAATGAAGCAACATTCCAAAGCGTATTATAAGGAGCAGGAAAATCTCTTTTTAAATTCCCAAAAGTTTTAATCTGTTTTAGTTTTCCATCTGAAATAATACCAATTCCTAAAGTCGGGATATTGTTTTCTTTCAACCATTTTTCGGTTTCTTCTTCATTGTCAAAAAGTCCCGATTTGTTGGCTGTAGAACTTGTCATTTGATGATTG
>NZ_CAMLIX010000226.1 GCF_946479975.1 uncultured Flavobacterium sp. | reverse complement strand
TCAGTAATGTGTTGATGATGTATTTTGGGAGACATATATAGTTCAATTTCTTTAATCTTATTTACATCTGTAAGTATAATAGCTCGCTGTTTTACGTGTTCTAATTCCCTGATATTTCCGGGCCAATTGTAGCTCATAATTTGCTGTAAAGCAAAATCAGAAAGATTAGGCAATTTTCTGCCCATTTTTTCACTGTATATTTTTATAAAATGATTTGCCAAATCTGGAATATCCTCTTTTCGTTTTTTTAATGAAGGAACAATAATCGGAAAAACATGCAAACGATAATACAAGTCCATTCTAAATCTTCCTGCCGCAACTTCTTCCTCGAGATTTTTGTTGGTTGCAGCAATAATTCTAACATCAACTTTAAGAGATGACATTCCGCCAACGCGTTCAATCTCTCTTTCCTGCAAAACACGTAGTAATTTTACTTGAAGTTCCAGCGACATCTCTCCTATTTCATCTAAAAAAATAGTTCCGCCATCTGCCAATTCAAATTTACCAATTCTTCTGTCCATTGCGCCTGTAAAAGCACCTTTTTCATGGCCAAAAAGCAAAGATTCAGCCAAATTTTCTGGAATGGTTCCACAATTTATAATCACGAGAGGTTTGTCTTTTCTGGGTGATAAAGCATGAATACTTTGTGCAATTTTTTCTTTACCCGTTCCGCTTTCGCCTAGAACTAAAACAGAAGTGTCTGAAGGAGCTACTTTCCGAATATAATTGAAAACTGAAATCATCTGCGAACTGTTGCCTATAATTCCTTCAAAACCTTCCGTAGAATTTGTAGCTTTCCTGCTTTTTATCTCTAATTTTTCAACAGGTAAACTAACTTCCTGTTTTGTATACATTTTATTTATGAACTGAGAAAAAGTATGTTCGAGCGAATGCAGTAATTTTAAATTTTCCTGAGAATAAACATTTAAATTTCTATTGTAAAAAGTAAAATGATAGCTCTGACTCGTTGCTACAGCTATCGGAAAAACCAAATATGATTTTATGCCAAAATTATGAGCAATTAAAGCTTTTATTGGCGCCTCCTGAAAATTTTTGATTAAAGATTCCTCACTATAAATAATAGGTTCTTTATCTACTTTTGATTTCTTGTAGGTTTCATTGAGCTCTTTCTCTGGAATAGCTGTGATTTGAGAAAGCTTTTTAGGATCAATAATTTGATATAAATCTATGTTTTTACGGATAATGCCGAAATTTGCATAATGTGTCGCAGTGACAAAACCCGTCTCTAAATAATCAAACGGAATATAAGTCTGAATCGCTTTTGCAAAAGCCAAAAGCGCATCTTCACTCTTTACATTCGAATTTATGATTTCGGTAATTTCTTTCTGTAATTGAAATTGCTGTATCAACTGCGATTCTAAACTATACTGCTGACGATAAAATGCAATTTCCAGAGTCGTCAAAACATCTTGATCCCGAAAGGGTTTCACAATAAAACCGTAAGGATGCGTTGTTTTTGCCTGATCTAAAATACTTTTGCTTGAATTGGCAGAAATAAATATAAAACCAATATATTTTTCTTTAAGATAATACGCCAATTCAATCCCGTTTCGGTTACCTTTCAGCATAATATCCAAGAAAACGAGATCTGGTTTTTCAAGCTCAATCTGCTCTAAAGCCTGCTCAACCGAACGTGCAATTCCTGTTACTTCATAGTTTGCTTTCTCGAGAATTAATTGCAGATCGTGCGCTTCAATAAACTGATCTTCTACAATTAAAATTCGTTTTTTTAAAACTGGAGGGGCAACATGATATCCGTTATCGGCAGACTTTTCCATAAGTGAGTAATTTATATCTTATATTGCACTTAATTAATTGATACAAAAATAGTTAATTATCATTAGTAAAATAACCGATTTCAAAAATTAGATAAATTAAAATCACATTTAATATTAATTTTCATATAAATTTTCAACAATTGAAATTGGATTACAATTCTTTTTGTTACTCCAAAAATTACTAAAATTTAATTTTTATAACCAATGAAAGTATTTTATTCTTTTTGTTTGATTTTTTTAATCACGGGTATTTCTGAAGCCCAAAATCATCCGGCTACAGCAAATTATGATTTAAAAAAGAAACGTTTATTAATTCAAACTTGCTCGGCCTATTTATACAATGCTAATCAGGGACAACTTGATGCCGATAGTTCGGTAGTTTTAACTTGCAAAGCTTATAAACTTCCTCTTTTATTGGCTTACGATGAAGGTTATAATGATGGAACTTTTCTTATTGGCAGCGATTTAATTGAAAAAGGAAATCTTGAAGCTGCAAAACAGCTTTTTGCCAAATCAAAAGAGCTGAATAAATTGAAATTAGCTTTTCAATTAGGAAATTATTATTTATTCCAACCTTTTGCCAAACCTGACGATTTAAAAAGTGCTAATATTTATATTCAGGAAGCAATAAAAATGAGCAACCAACTAAAAATTAAAAAGTGGCAGGAAGAGAGTTTAATGCTTCTGGGGAAGTTTAATTTCCAAATTAATAATTATCCTGAAAGTAAAAAATGCTTTTTACAAGTTGTGGCGCAATGCAGGAAAAGAGGAGACAAAGCTGCACTTGCTTATGCCTTACTCAATCAGGCCAGTTATCAATATGATTTAGATCCAGATAAAGAAAAAATTCTGAAAGAGGCAGAAGCGTTATATGCAGCTCTTGGTATGGAAGAAAAAAGAATTGAAGCCAAAATGAAAATCGGCACCATTTATTTTTGGCACGGAAAAATAAATGATGCAAAAAAAATCCTGTATCAAAATATTGCTGCCATGCGAAAAATTGGTTTTAGACAACAGCAATATGGCGAAACTACTATTTCGTATGTCGAAGGTGTTCAGTTTAATATGAAAAGTGCTTTTTACTATGCCCTAAAAAGCGTAGAAAATATGGAGAACACAAAAGACTACACCTTTGCTGATATTTTCTACATGAGGCTCGGTTTAGTTTATCTTCAGATGGGACATTATGATGAGGCTACAAAAATGGCTGAAAAAAGTGTAAAATACGGACAAGATATATATAACAGCGGCAGTTGGTACAAGAGTTTTATAACAGCGACAGCTGCTTTATCTTTAAAAGGAAAAAATAAAGAAGCCATTGCATACATGAATACGGTTACAAGTAAATATGCACCTTCAAACGAATTTGATGTTATGCTGGTTAATTTTGCTTATGGAAATTGTTACTGGAGATTGAAGAATTACGGAAACGCTGAAAAGTTTTTTGTGAAATCTGGAATTGCCGCAGATGCTTTAGATTCACCTATAACCTATCGCGACGTGTGTAATACCTATTCTTCTATCGCCTTATTTTATGGGAATAGAAGCAATTTGGAAAAGACAAAATTGTATGTTGATAAAATTGATGCGCTTTCAAAAAAGTATAATAAAGTCTACAATTCAGAAGCCCTTCAGGTTTCTTTGTATAAAATAGATTCCTTAAAAGGTGATTTTAAAGCTGCTTTGGCACATCATAAATTATACAAGAAGCTGAATGATTCTTTGATGAATTATGCTAAAAACAAACAAATTGAAGAGCTTAAAATACGATATGAAACGGTTAATAAAGAACAAAAAATCAAGCTTTTAAACCACGAATCTGATTTGCAGCAAACTGCATTAAAAAAATCAAAATTATTAAATACACTTTCCATTTGGAGTTTGGTATTATTACTTTTTACAATTGGATTGTTGTATAACAGATATCGTTTAAAACAAAAAAATAATGCCGAATTAGAACTAAAAGAAAAAGAAATCAATCAAAAGAATATCAATTTGAGGCATTTACTGGATGAAAAAGAATGGCTTTTGAAAGAAATTCATCATCGTGTAAAAAACAATCTTCAGACGGTTATAAGTCTTCTAAATTCGCAATCGGCTTATTTGGAGAATGATATGGCATTGTCGGCCATTAAAAACAGTCAGCATCGTATTCATTCTATGTCTCTCATTCATCAGAAATTATATAATTCAGAAAATATTTCGACAATAAATATGTCCAACTACATTAAGGAATTGGTGGAATATTTAAGAGAATCTTTCTCTCTTGGACAAAAAGTTCGTTTTGAATTAAAAATTGATCCTTTAGAATTGGATGTTGCACAGGCCGTTCCGCTTGGACTTATTTTGAATGAATCGATTACCAATTCAATTAAATATGCTTTTCCTGAAGACAGAACCGGAATGATTTACGTCACTCTCGAAGCTATTTCTGAAGACAAATATCTACTTACTATTATCGATAACGGAGTTGGTTTTGATGCTGATATGAGCGCCAAAAAAATCAATTCTTTCGGTTTGAGTTTGATAAAAGGTTTGAGCGACGATTTAGAAGCAAATTTTTCTATGGAAAATAAAGACGGAACAATCTTGAAAATTGAGTTTTCAAAAGAATTTCCTATCAACGAAAAAAGAAAATAATTCAATTGGCGAAATCTCACTAATCTAAATTCTTTTAGCGAAATATAGCGCTTTTAAACTAATCCAAAAGCGCTAAAGTCTCATAAATAGGCACTTTATTGGCATGGCATGTAAATTGGTTTCTTAAGAAAATTAACCCTTAAAACCATTACTATGAAAAAGTCAATAATGCTTATAATCATTTTATTTCTCAACTACAGTAACACAAAAGCTTGCGACAAATGTGGCGCTTACAATAATTCCGATTTTAAAATAAAATCAGCCGCAATTACACATAAAGCAGATTTAGGAATAACGGTTTGGGACATTAAAGTGGAAGGAACTGCCGGAAAAACAATGCCTAAGCCAGTTGGGCAATTAAATGGTGCGCCAGTTTTGGCCTATGTTTTCCCTACCACTTTAAAATCTTCTGATATTGGTTTCGGTCAAGCCGAAGGAATTGTAGCACTTGCCCTTACCTCTCATCCTGATTTTGAAGATACGCCGCTTTGGGATGAAAATCTGGACGGAAACTATCTTAACGATGGTCTAATCTAGCATGCACACTGGGTTTTATTGGTTGAAGACAAACGTGTTGCCGGCGGACTTTCTGTGAGAGAATTTACAAAAGGAGATCCAAAAGTGGTTTTACCTCCAACAAATCCTGGAATGGCAATGTACATGGATAGTCCTGGTTTTAATATAGTTGCAAAAGGAAATTCGATAAAAGTAATTGTGCCAGATTTTAGAATCAACAATAAAACCAATTTTAAGTTTGATGCTGTAAGCTGTTATATGGAAGTTAGCACAGGCGCTGGAGGATCTCATGATTCTGAAGGTTCTAAACCAATGCTTGGCGTCTACAAAGTCTATACCGTTGCAAGTGGTAATCTTTCATTGCCTTATTCTGTAAAGTAAAATTAATTCTAAAGTTTAAAATCATGAAAAAATCAACTCTATTAAAAATGATGATACTTCCTTATATAATTCTAACCAATATGACTATGAAAACCTTCGCACAGGCCGATTATGCCACAGACCCACATTTGACACCAGCAGTAAAAGCGTTTTTGAAACTATTAAATTCAGGAGGAGCTCCATTAGAATCACTTCCAGTTGCAGACGCGCGTAACGTATTGGTTGGTGCGCAAAATGCCTTTAAAGTCGATTTATCTGGAATTGAAGAATCTGAAAAAGAAATCACCTCAGACGGTTATAAAATCAAATTAAATATTGTTCGTCCAGCAGGTGCAAAAGGAAAATTGCCCGTTTTTATGTTTATTCATGGCGGCGGATGGGTTTTAGGAGATTATCCAACACACAAACGCATGGTTCGAGATTTAAGCGTTCTTACAGGTTATGTGGGGGTTTTTGTTAATTATTCTTTAGCTCCTGAAACCAAATATCCTCAGCCTGTAAATGAGGTTTACGCTGCTGCGAAATGGATTGCCGCGCACGGAACCGAAATCAATGTGGATGGAAGCAAATTAGGAATTGTAGGCAACAGCGCCGGTGGAAATCTAGCAACTGCCAGTGCCTTAATGGCGAAAGAAAAAGGAACTCCGTTATATAAAGTTCAAATTTTATTCTGGCCTGTTACAGATGCTAATTTTGAAACAGAATCTTATAAAAAATACGGAAAACAACGTTTTCTTACTGATACTTTAATGCAATGGATGTGGGATCAATATGTTGATCCTTCTAAAAGAAAAGAAATTTATGCTTCTCCATTGCAGGCAAGTTTAGCACAATTAAAAGGTTTGCCTCCAACTTTAATTCAAGTTGCCGAAAATGACATTTTAAGAGACGAAGGAGAAGCTTACGGACGTAAATTAAGTGATGCTGGAGTTGTGGTTACAACCGTTCGCTACAATGATGTAATTCATGATTTCGGATTATTAAATGGTCTTGCAGAAATTCCGCAAACCAAAGCCTTGTTTCTTCAAGCTGCCACAGAACTTAAAAAATATCTGAAATAATTAAATTCTAAATCTTATGGAATCTCATTTATACAGCAAAACAGCTTTAATTTTAATTGATCCTTTCAATGATTTTCTTTCGGAAGGAGGCAAATTATGGGAAACGGTAAAACAGACTGTCATAGAGAATAACGTTATTCCTAATTTGATAAAACTAATTGCTGAATGCAGAAAAAACAAAATTCAGATTATTTATGCTCCTCACAGAAAAACCCAAAAAGGAGATTATCTGAATTGGAATTTTTTATCGCCATCGCATTTAGGAAGTTCACAATTATCGATGTTTGAAAAAGGAACCTGGGGTGGCGAGTTTCATCCTGATCTTCAGCCGCAGGAAGAAGATATAATAGCGCAAAATCACTGGACTGCCAGTGGTTTTGCCAATACAGATTTGGATTTTATGTTAAAACAACATGGTAAAACCCATATTGTTATAGCGGGAATGAGAGCTAATACCTGTATTGATTCTACCGCAAGATATGGCGTTGAATTGGGTTATCATGTCACTTTGATAAAAGATGGAATTGGTGCTTTTAATTGGGATGAAATCAAAGCAACTGTAGAAACCAATTTTCCAAATTATGGGCATAGCTTGTTAAGTACTAATGAGTTTATTGATTATTTAAATGAAATTACAGCTTGATTCATTAATTTTAATCAATTAAATATCAATAACTTACAACCATGCTGATTCAAGAAAACACTGGATTAATTTTGATAGATGTTCAAGAAAAACTGGCTCGAATTGTAGATGAAAGCGAAAAATTAGCGGTAAATCTGGAAAAACTTATTCGAGGCTGTCAGATACTTTCAATTCCAATAATTTGGGCAGAGCAAAATCCAAAAGGACTTGGTTCAACAATTCCGGAATTAGAGCGATTATTAGTAGATCAAAAACCAATTGAAAAATATTCTTTTAATGCTTTTGATGACGAAACTTTCAAACAAGCGGTTTTAGATTCAGGCAGAAAGCAATGGTTAATCTGCGGTATAGAAGCTCATATTTGCGTGTATCAAACCGCTCTGGGACTTTTGTCAAATAATTTTGAAGTTGAAATCGTAACAGATTGTGTTTCATCCCGATCAAAAGAAAGTATTCTTATTACGTTGCAAAAACTTCAAAATAAAGGAGCGCATTTGACCACTATTGAAATGTGTCTTTATGAACTTGTTAAAGACTCCAGACGAGAAATTTTCAAAGAAATTTTAACCTTAATCAAATAAAATAATCATGTCAAAATCAAAAAATATTGTACTCATTCATGGCAATTTTGTAAACGATAAAACGTGGACAGAATGGAAACACTATTACGAACAAAAAGGATATACCGTTTATACTCCTGCAAATCCTGGACATGATGGAAATCCTACCGAATTGCGGGCAA
>NZ_CAMLIX010000225.1 GCF_946479975.1 uncultured Flavobacterium sp. | reverse complement strand
CCAATGTAATAAATACCAAAAGCATTTTTCTGTTCTGACTCGTAATTCCAGATGCGTTCTGATTTCCAATCAGCATTTTTCTTAAATCTTCGTGAATAAGATTTAATTCTACTTGAACTTCCAGTTGTTTTTCGATAATGGCTCTTCTATTTGCTTCCGGACTCCATAAATCGCCTCTTAGTTTTAGATATTTTGCAGTAAGTTTTATGCCTTCAGCAATTTGTAATTCTACATATTTATAAGGCTGTACCAAATGAAAAATAAGCGATACAATTAGATATAAAATGCCTCCAATAAATATGAAACCAGAATATTCAAAAGCTTCTATTCCTTGATGTAAATGTCCAAATGAAAGCGAAATTGATAATAAAGCAGAGAAAGAAATTAAAGTTGCACGCTGTCCGTACACTGAAATCATGGAACATGCAAATAATAAAAAGCCTAAAAAGGGATAAAATAAAACAGGATAAGGATACGCTAAATTGACCAGAAGATTAACTCCAGCAACGATAATTGAAGCCGCAATTAATCCTTTAACTTTATGAATTAAAGAACTAGGAATATCGCTGGGATACGTATAAAAAGCTCCCAATGCAATAGTGAAACCAATTTCAAAATGACCTAAAAAATTTAAAACTAAAACAGGAACAACAGAAGCGATAGTTACTTTTGAGGCGTTGAAAAAAGAGGTGCTGTTTGTAAATTTTGAAATTTTATCAATCATATATATAGGTTTACTAACAAAGGTAAGAATTGTACGAGTGATTTTGGCATAATTATAGATGAGATTTATAACGTCTGGGAAAAAATATGATATAAAATACTATAAGAATTATTCATTGACTATTTTTTACTATTTTTGCCAGCTGAAATATCAGAATATTATTTCTGTTTTTTGCAGCTTAAAAATATAAACAAAAACAAATGATTTTACCAATTGTAGGATACGGTGATCCTGTTTTAAGAAAAGTAGGGCAGGATGTTACGCCAGAATATCCAAACCTAAATGAAACGATCGCAAATATGTACGAGACTATGTATAATGCGTATGGAGTTGGGCTTGCAGCACCGCAGGTTGGACTGCCAATTCGTTTGTTTGTTATTGATACAACACCTTTTAGTGATGATGAGGATCTTCCGTCAGAAGAACAAAAAGATTTAAGAGGTTTTAAAAAGACTTTCATTAACGCTAAAATTGTAAAAGAAGAAGGCGAAGAATGGGGTTTTAATGAAGGCTGTTTGAGTATTCCAGATGTACGTGAAGATGTTTACAGAAAACCAACGGTTACAATTGAATATTGCGAAGAAGATTTTGTAATGAAAACAGAAGTATTTGATGGTTTAATAGCGAGAGTTATTCAGCATGAATACGATCATATTGAAGGAATTTTGTTTACAGATAAAATTTCGTCACTAAAAAAACGTCTTATACAAAAGAAACTAAAAAATATTACTGAAGGAAAAACGTTTCAGGAATATAGAATGAAGTTCTTTGCAGCAAAAAAAGGAAGATAAATTTCTAAATAGTTAGAAACAAAAAATAAATCAAATTCTTAATACAAAATTTAATAAAATGAATTTAGCGAAAATTTTAGCCATTTCAGGAAAACCAGGTTTATACGAGTTGAAAGTACAAACTCGTACAGGTTTTGTGGCAGAATCATTAATTGATGGGAAGAAGATTACTGTAAATCTAAAAAGCAATGTAAGTTTATTGTCTGAAATTTCTATTTACACTTATGAAGGTGAAAAACCGTTAACTGAAGTAATGCAGCAAATTGCCGTTAAAGAAAACAAAGGTCAAGCAATTTCTCATAAAGAAGACAATGCTACTTTAGCAGCATATTTTAAAGAAATTCTTCCAGATTACGACGAAGAAAGAGTTTATCCTTCAGATATTAAAAAAGTATTAAACTGGTACAACACGCTTCAAGCGAAAGGTTTAGTAACAGATTTAGCTCCTGCTGTTGAAGAAACTAAAGAAGAAGAAGCTCCAGTTGCTGAAAAACCTAAAAAAGCTCCAGCTGCTAAAAAAGCAAAAGCTAAAAAAGAAGAAGAATAAAACAATTCTTTTTTGAATATATAATATCCTGTTAAGACGTTTTCTTGACAGGATTTTTTATTTTTACATCAATAAAGTTTTAAATTCTAAAGAACTTCAAAATGAATAGAGAAAACCAATTAAAAGCGTTTGAAAGATTATTAAATATCATGGATGAACTTCGTGAGCAATGTCCGTGGGATAAAAAGCAAACCCTGCAGACGTTGAGACATTTAACGATCGAAGAAACTTACGAATTGGGCGACGCTATTCTGGATAATGATTTAAACGAAGTTAAAAAAGAATTGGGAGATTTGCTTCTTCATATTGTTTTCTATGCTAAAATTGGCAGCGAAACTAATGATTTTGACATTGCAGATGTTTGTAACGAAATCTGCGAAAAACTAATTCACCGTCATCCTCATATTTATGGCGATGTAAAAGTGGAAAACGAAGAAGAAGTCAAACAAAACTGGGAAAAATTAAAATTAAAAGAAGGTAAAAAATCTGTTTTAGAAGGAGTACCGAGAAGTCTTCCAGCTTTGGTTAAAGCCAGCAGAATTCAAGATAAGGTAAAAGGTGTAGGTTTTGATTGGGAAGAACCGCATCAAGTTTGGGATAAAGTACAAGAGGAATTACAAGAATTACAAGACGAGGTTCAAGCTGGAAATCAAGATAAAATTGAAGACGAGTTTGGAGATGTTTTGTTTTCTATGATCAATTATGCACGATTCTTAAATGTAAATCCAGAAGATGCTTTAGAAAGAACCAATAAAAAATTCATTAAACGTTTTCAATATCTTGAAAGTAAAGCAGGCGAATTAGGAAAACCACTAATGGACATGACTCTTACAGAAATGGATGTTTTTTGGAATGAAGCTAAAAAACTTTAATTCTCAGCTAATTTCTTTAAAGAACGAACGTCCTTAAGCATGATTTTTTTTCCAACCAATTCAATCAAGCCTAATTTATTAAAATCAGATAATAAACGAATACAGCTTTCTGTTGCGGTACCAATAATTCCAGCCAATTCCTCTCTAGTCAATTGAACTTTAAGGGTTTTGTCGGTATCTTGACCAAATTCTTCGTGTAAATGAAGCAAAGTTTCGGCAAGTCTTTGTTTAACTGTTTTTTGAACTAAAGCTATCTTTTCATTTTCAGATTCTTTCAAATCTTCGCAGACAGACTGCATCATATTCAAAGAAAACTGATTGTTGTTATTGAAGAAATTTATAATTTCAGATTTAGGAATAAAACAAACTTCCATATCGGCAATTGCTTTTGCCGTTAAGTTTGCCGGCTCATTGCTAATCATAGAACGCTGCCCAAGAAGTTCACCAGATTTAACCAATTTTACAATTTGATCTTTTCCGTTTGCACTCAATTTGGAGAGTTTTCCAACACCATCTTTCACACAAAAGACTCCATTAGTAACTTCACCTTCTTCAAAAAGTGCATCACCCTTTTTAATTTTGTAAGTCGTTTTGCTGTTTGCTAATTTTATAACTTCCTCTTTATTAAGAGCTTTTAGCGAACTTAACTGGCGTACAATGCATTGATCACATTTGTTCATGGCAATAATTGTTTGCTGCAAAATTAAGCATATTTAGGACTTTTAGACATTATTAGACCTTAAAATTATTATAAATAAGAATTATCGGTCATTTTTAGCGTGATTTTTATTAATTTAGAACTCATTTCAGTGGAGAATATGACAATTATCATCTTAATAATTGTGCTTTAGTTGGAAATTTGCGACAAATAAAAACAAGTTTATGAGGGAGCAAAGTTGTTTTCATTGTGGTTTATCTATTGAACAAAATGAAGAAATTGAGTTTGATGATAAGAAGTTTTGTTGTACAGGCTGTAAAACGGTTTACGAAATTTTCAGCGTTAATAACTTAACCTCTTATTATGACTTTGAAAAGTCGCCTGGCGCCACGCCGCAAGACATCAAAGGCAAGTATGATTTTTTAGAAAACGAGGCTATACTTTCTAAAGTTTTAGAATTTAAAGAAGGCAATACTGCAATCGTTTCTTTAAGTATTCCGCACATTCACTGCAGTTCTTGCATTTGGATTTTAGAAAATCTAAATAAACTTCAACCCGGAATTAGCATTTCACAAGTTAATTTTCATGAAAAGAAAGTTAGAATTACTTTTAATTCTGATGCTGTTTCTTTAAAAGATATCGTTTATCTATTAAGTTCCATAGGTTACGAACCTTATATAAGTCTGGAAAATTACGAAACAGGAAAAGCAAAAGTAGACAGAAGTCTGACTTATAAACTTGGAGTAGCTTTTTTTTGCTTCGGAAATATAATGCTGCTTTCATTTCCAGAATATTTTGAAATGAAAGAATTTTGGTTAGATAGTTACAAACCGTTTTTCAGACTGCTGATTTTTGTTTTAGCCCTGCCGAGTTTCTTATATTCAGCAAGCGGTTATTATGTTTCGGCATATCACAGTATAAAAACTCGAATGCTGAATATCGATATTCCAATTGCTTTGGGAATCATTGTGATGTTTGTTCGAAGCTCTTACGATATGCTTATGGATCACGGACCGGGTTTTTTTGACAGCTTAGCTAGTTTAGTATTTTTTATGCTTCTGGGTAAAATGTTTCAAACTAAAACCTATAGTTTTTTAAGTTTTGAAAGAGATTTTAAATCCTATTTTCCAATTGCGGTTACAAAAATCAATAAAGATACTTCAGAAGATAATGTTGCAATTTATGATGTAATAAAAGGCGATCGATTGTTGATTCGAAACCAAGAACTTATTCCTGTTGACGGAATTTTAATCAGCGAAAGTGCAGAAATCGATTATAGTTTTGTAACCGGTGAAGCTGTACCAATTACCAAAAAATCAGGAGATAAAGTCTTTGCTGGCGGAAAACAAATAGGAAAAGTGATAGAAATGGAAGTACTCCATTCTGTTTCTCAAAGTTATTTGACGCAGTTGTGGAGTAATGAAATTTTTCAGAAAAAAGTAGATCAAAAACACAAAACCATTACAGATGCAATAAGCCGTTATTTTACCCCCATTTTAATGTTAATTGCATTTGCTGGTTTTGGTTATTGGATTTTTATTGATGCCAATATTGCATTTAATGTTTTTACAGCGGTTCTAATTGTAGCTTGTCCCTGTGCATTGGCATTGACGGCTCCGTTTACTTTTGGTAACATTTTAAGGATTTTAGGTAAAAAGAAATTCTACTTAAAAAATGCCGTTGTAATTGAACAGCTTGCCAAAGTTGATACTATTGTTTTTGATAAAACAGGAACTATTACAACAAATAAGAAATCAAATATAGTATACGAAGGAACTGCAATTTCTGATTCTAATATTGTATTGATTAAGAATGTTTTACGAGGATCAAATCATCCGTTGAGCAGAATGCTTTATGAATTTCTTCCTGATGCTAAACGAACTCCTGTAGAAGATTTTCAAGAGATTACCGGAAAAGGAATTTTAGCTCATCTTGAAGGTAAAGAAATTAAAATAGGTTCAGGGCAATTTGTAGAGGATATAGTTGCAGATAGTTCTGAAATCGAAAAGACAGCATTACATATTAAAATTGACGGTATTTATTTGGGAAAATATACTTTTCAGAACCAATATCGCGAAGGATTAGAAAAGCTTTTTGTAAGGCTGAGTAAAGATTATGAAATCAAGGTGCTTTCTGGTGATAATGATGGAGAAAGGACAAATCTCGAAAACATTCTTCCTAAAAATACAGAATTAATATTCAATCAGAAACCAGAGCAAAAGCTAGAGTACATTAAGAAACTTCAAGAAAAAGGAAAAAATGTGATGATGGTTGGAGATGGTTTAAATGATGCTGGAGCACTCGCACAAAGTAATGTTGGAATTTCTATTTCTGAAAATGTGAATGTGTTTTCGCCGGCATGCGATGCTATTTTGGATGCTTCTGAATTTTCAAAATTAAATTATTTTTTAAAGCTGTCTCATAAAGCTATAACCATTATTAAGATGAGTTTTACCTTATCATTGCTCTACAACGTTGTAGGATTAGCCTTTGCTGTTACAGGAAATCTTCTTCCAATTGTGGCAGCTATTATTATGCCGTTGAGTACAATTACTATTGTGAGTTTTGTTACGTTAATGTCTAACTATTTCAGCAAGAGCAATTTAAAATAAATTTAATTTGTTTTTGAAAGATTTTTTTTATAAATTTATCATATCTTTTTGTTCATGATAATTATCATATTTTATACGCCTTCAACAAAGTAATTTTGTTACTATAAATCTAGGGTATGAGTGTTATTTATCTATTAATTTCAGTAAGTATTTTTGTGGCAATCTGTTTCTTTATTGCCTTTATCGTAGCTGTCAAATCTGGACAGTACGATGATGATTATACGCCTTCAGTCAGAATTCTTTTTGATGACGAAACCAAAGTTAATTCCCCAAATAATCATTTACCAATCGAAGAAAAACAAGTATAATTATGGAAATGGAACAGTTTTATTACGACAACAAAATTGTAAAAAAATTCATTTACGCCACAATACTCTTTGGAGTTGTGGGTATGTTAGTAGGGCTTACCCTTGCGGTAATGTACCTTTTTCCCAACATTACAGATGGGATCTCGTGGTTGAGTTACGGACGTCTAAGACCGTTACACACCAATGCAGTAATTTTTGCCTTTGTAGGTAACGCCTTTTTTGCGGGTATGTATTACTCACTGCAAAGATTGCTAAAAGCCAGAATGTTTAGTGATTTTTTAAGTAACCTTCATTTCTGGGGATGGCAGCTTATCATTGTTGCAGCAGCAATTACACTTCCGTTAGGTTATACTTCTTCTAAAGAATATGCAGAACTTGAGTGGCCAATTGATATCGCAATCGCCTTGATATGGGTTGTTATGGGAATCAATATGATTGGTACAATGTTAAGACGCAGAGAACGTCACTTATACGTAGCAATCTGGTTTTATCTAGCAACGTTTGTAACAGTAGCGGTACTTCATATTTTTAATAACATTGAAATTCCAGTTTCTGCATTCAAAAGTTACTCTGTTTACGCAGGTGTTCAAGATGCACTTGTGCAATGGTGGTACGGACACAATGCGGTTGCATTTTTCCTTACAACGCCGTTCTTAGGTTTAATGTATTACTTTGTTCCTAAAATTGCAAATAGACCTGTTTACTCTTATAGATTATCAATTATTCACTTTTGGTCTTTAATTTTTATCTACATATGGGCTGGACCACACCACTTATTATATTCTGCATTACCAAACTGGGCACAGAATTTAGGAGTTGCATTTTCAGTAATGTTAATTGCTCCATCTTGGGGAGGTATGATCAACGGACTTCTAACATTAAGAGGTGCTTGGGATAAAGTTCGTGAAGAACCAGTTTTAAAATTCTTCGTAGTAGCAATTACTGGTTACGGTATGGCAACTTTTGAAGGTCCGATGTTATCGCTTAAAAATGTAAATGCTATTGCACACTATACGGACTGGATCGTTGCACACGTACACGTTGGAGCATTAGCTTGGAATGGTTTTATGTCATTTGGTATTATATATTGGTTAATTCCTAGAATGACAAAATCTGATTTGTTCTCTAAGAAATTGGCAAACTTCCATTTCTGGATTGGGACTTTAGGTATTATCGTTTATACAATTCCTTTATATGTAGCTGGTTTTCAACAAGCTTCAATGTGGAAACAATTTAATCCAGATGGGACTTTAACTTATGGTAACTTCCTAGAAA
>NZ_CAMLIX010000224.1 GCF_946479975.1 uncultured Flavobacterium sp. | reverse complement strand
GTTTGAAGATTTAACTCCGTTTTTTACTAAGTAATTTTTAGTAAAATCTGCTCTTTTTTGTGCTAGTTTTACGTTGGCATCGCGTCCGCCAGTGTTGTCTGAATGCCCAACAATTTGAATTTTGGCATCTGGAAAATGATTGCTGTATTTTACAATATCAATTACTTTTTGGTGTTCTTCTTTACTTAAATTTTCGCTTGATTTATTTGTATTAAAGTGCAGCACAAGAGGATTCGCATTAATCTGATCTTTTAATGAACTCCAATCATCAGACTTTTCAGGAGACTGTAATTCATTAAATTGAAATTTAAGAGGTCCTGTTAGTGTATCTCCATTCATTTTCCATGCATCTAAAATTTCTCCATTTGTTTGAAACTGAGATTCAGGTAAACCTTTAGAAACTAAAAACGTTTTAATATTTTGAGCTCTTGCAAAACCAAGATTTTCAAAAGTTGTAGTGTTTTTTTCATTGGATAATGCATATCCTGTAATTGTAATTTTTTGATTTGGATTAACAATCAATACTTCTTTTAACTTTTCTACTCCTGTAACAATTGAATCACTAACTGGCGTTAGCAATACAGCATTATTTTGTAAGAAATTAAAATTATCATTGCATTCATAATCTATTCCAGAACCTTGAAGAACAAAAGGATTTGAATTTATTTCTGGAATCGCGGCAGTTGTAGTCTTATCTTCAACAATCTGCTCGGTCTTGCCGCAGTTGCAACAAAATAATTGGTACAAAATTGTTCCAATAATTATGGTTGCAGCAATGCCTAATAGGTAAATTAATCTTTTAAACATAATCTATATAGTGTTATAATTCCTACAAATATAATCACTAAACAATATGTTTGAATAAAAAGTAATTGTTTTTTCTTGTTAATTTTTATTTGTGGTTACAGAATGCTGAAAATCAATTAACAAATAGAAATTTTTAACAAAAAAAAATGGAGAAGTTACCTTTAAGTATAACTTCTCTATTTTATTTAAAAAGTAATGTTTTTATGAACTACAAGAAAGCATAGAACAGCCTACTTTAGATCGTGCCCAATCGGGACGTTTAGCAAACCATTTTTGCATTTCTGGCTGGTCATCATATGGTTTCTTTAAAAGCTGGAACAATTCATCAACTAAAGTATAATTTCCTTTATCGGCTTCATCTATAGCTAATTGTGCCATGTAGTTGCGAAGCACATATTTAGGATTTATTAAATTCATTTTAGCAGAACGTTCTTCATCTAAAAATTGTTCTAGATTCAATCGTTTAAGATAAACTGAAAGCCATTTCTGCCAAGCATCAAGCGTGTTTCCAGTAATTTCCGCAGGAAGGTAAAAAGCATTTTCAATTTTTTCAAATGCTTGTTCAACTGAATCATCTTTCTTAATCTGACTTAGATTTCTAAAAAACATAGTCATATCAGTTTCAGATAATTGCAGAATTTCCTCGATGCCATTAACAATTTTATCATCAGTATCGTTTGAAGTAAATATTCCTAATTTACTTAAAAACATGTTTTTATAATCTACATCAAAATCGGTTATAAATGATTCTAAAATTTTCTCCAACGGAGCAGCTTCATTGATTAGCGGATAAAGTGCATTTGCCAATTGAAATAAATTCCATTGCGCCACTTGAGGCTGATTTCCAAAGCGATATCGTCTATTCTGGCTATCTGTAGTATTGGGTGTCCAGTTCGGATCATAATTTTCCAACCATCCGTATGGTCCGTAATCAATCGTGATTCCGTGAATAGACATGTTATCGGTATTCATTACGCCGTGAACAAAACCAACGCGCTGCCAATGAAGTATCATCTCGCGTGTAGAGTCGGCCACTTTTTGGAAAAACGCAATATATTGTTCTTTGGGTTCTCCTTTAATCTCGGGAAAATAATATTTAATAGTATAATCTACAAATTGCTTTAGGTTTTGAAGTTCATTTCTCGAAGTAAGCATTTCATAACTTCCAAAACGAATAAAAGAAGGCGCAACACGACAAACAACGGCACCTTTTTCGTATGCAGGATTTCCATTGTATAAAATATCACGCAAAACCTGATCACCCGAAAGAATCAAAGAAAGCGATCGGGTAGTGGGAACGCCTAGATAATGCATGGCTTCTGCACACAGATATTCTCTAATTGACGAACGCAAAACAGCTAATCCATCTGCAGTTCTGGAGTAAGGCGTTTTTCCAGCACCTTTTAGCTGAAGCGTATAAAATTTATTGTCGTTTTCAACTTCCGTTAAATTAATAGCGCGGCCATCTCCTAATTGTCCAGCCCAATTTCCAAACTGATGTCCCGCGTAACACATCGCATAAGGCTGTGTTTCGGCAAGAATTTCTTTTCCCGAAAAAACATTTACAAATTCTTCAGATTGTATTTCTTCTTTTGAAATTCCTATTAATGATGCGACTTCTTCATAAGCATGAATCAGTTTTGGTTCTGAAGGTATTGTTGGATTTACAAACGAAAACAACACATTTTTTACCTGACGAACTTCATTAGTTAAATCTGGATCTGCGGGTAATTCTGCTGTAAATCGATTATTTATTTTAAGATTTTTCATTTTAATTTTTTGTTTTGCCACAGATTTCACGAATTAAAAGGATTAAAAAATCATTTAAATCTGTTTAATCTGTGGCTGAAAAAATATTAACCGATCAATCTGTCGGCATACATTTTTTTAAGTTTTTGAATTTTAGGATCAATTACCACTTGGCAATATCCAGCTTCTTGATTTTCATTGTAATAATTTTGATGATAATCTTCTGCTTCATAAAACACTTCAAAAGGTTTCAACTGTGTTACAATTGGATCTACGTAAGCAGGTTGTACTTCCTCAAATACTTTTTCTGCTATTTCTTTTTGCTCATCATCATGATACAAAACAATTGAGCGATATTGTGTACCGCTGTCACCGCCTTGACGATTTAGAGTTGTTGGATCATGGCTTGTCATGAATATGAAAATTAAGTCATGATATGAAATTATGTCAGGGTTAAAAGTGACTTGAATAACTTCTGCATGTCCTGTTCTTCCAGTACAAACTTCGCGATAAGGCGGATTTTTAATAAACCCATCTGAATATCCCGATTTTATAGATTCCACACCTTTTAAACGCTGAATTACAGCTTCGATACACCAAAAACAACCGCCACCAAAGGTAGCTACTGATAAATTTCCCATAAATAATACTTTCTATTGGTTTATTGCCTATTAATTCGATAGGATATTATGATAATTTATTAAAAAAAAGATCTTTTAATTAAAGATACCCGACAGGAATGTAATGTTTGAAGTTTACTATTGATAAATTCGCAATTTTATAAAAAAGCGATATATTTGCAGTCAAACACAAGGCACAACTAATGAATAGCAAAAATAATACCATCACTCTTGAAACGTATTTTAAGGAATTTAGGCAGAATATTGTCGGTATAAATCAGGAATTTACGTCACCTTATGGCAGAAAATCAATCATTTATACTGACTGGACTGCCAGCGGAAGATTGTATCGCCCGATTGAAGAAAAATTATTGAATGACTTTGGTCCTTTTGTAGCCAATACGCATACTGAAACTACAGTTTCGGGAACTGTTATGACAAAGGCTTATCATCATGCACGACATATTATTAAGCGTCATGCCAATGCAAATAGTGATGATGTGCTGATTACTGACGGAACTGGAATGACTGGAGTTATCAATAAATTTCAGCGTATTTTAGGTTTAAAAGTTCCAGAGAATTTAAAGAACTTTACCAATGTTCCTGCAGAACAGAAACCAATCGTTTTTATTTCGCATATGGAACATCATTCGAATCAAACTTCTTGGTTAGAGACAATTGCCGATGTAGAGATTATTCCGTCTTGCGAAAAAGGACTTTTTAGTTTAGAAAATCTAGAAACTTTATTAAAAAAACATAGTGATAGAACTATAAAAATCGCTTCGATTACGGCCTGCTCAAATGTTACGGGATTAAGAACGCCCTATCACGGAGCTGCTAAATTGATGCATCAATATAATGGTGTTTGTTTTGTTGATTTTGCTTGTTCAGGTCCCTATGTAGAAGTTGATATGCATCCTGCTGATCCAGAATCTTATCTGGATGCTGTTTTCATGTCTCCTCATAAATTTTTGGGCGGTCCTGGAACTTCTGGTGTTTTAATTTTTAATAAAAAATTATACAACAATATGATTCCTGATTGTCCGGGAGGCGGAACAGTAAGCTGGACAAATCCGTGGGGCGAACATAAATATATCGATAATATTGAGGATCGTGAAGATGGTGGAACTCCAGGTTTTCTTCAAGTTATAAAAACGGCGCTGGCAATTGAGCTGAAAGAAGAAATGGGAATTGAAAACATCATGGCGCGCGAACATGAAATTGTGGATTATGTTTTTAGTGAATTAGAACCTGTTTCGAATATTAAAATTTTGGCAGGACAGCATAAAGAACGTCTTGGTGTGGTTTCGTTTTTTATTGATGATCTTCATTTTAATTTGGGTGTGAAAATTCTAAACGATCGTTTTGGAATCCAGACTAGAGGAGGATGCAGTTGTGCTGGAACATACGGACATTATTTATTACATGTTGATCAGGAAACTTCAAATAAATTGGTAAACGAAATTACAATTGGTGATTTGATCAAAAAACCTGGATGGATTAGAATGTCGATTCATCCAACAACTACAGACGAAGAGATTGCTTTTGTCTGCAACAGCATTAAAGAAATGGCTGCAAACCATAAAAATTGGGCTTTAGATTATTCTTATGATAAAGATAGAAATGAATTTATTCATAAAAATGCAACTTCTTTTGAAGATGAATTGGTAGAAAGCTGGTTTAAATCTTAAAAAATAAATTGAAACTAAAATTTTTGTCAAATTTTTAAACTTTGACAAAAATATCTCAACAAAAAAATAACCCGACAAGTTTTAAAAACCTGTCGGGTTTATTTTTTTATAAGTATAGATTGGTCTAAATTTCTTATGAAAATGATTTTTCTTATTTAGCCCCGATAGGAACGGTATCCTTTTATGGTCTCGTTTCTTTAACGAGATCATAAAAGATATAGTGAATAGCGGGACTGATGGTCTTGAAAAAACGAAAATTTCTGCTTCTAAAAAAAATCAATCTATTCAAAGAAATTTGTAAATAAATCTCAACCTTTAAAATGTAATTCTGATTTTAGAATATTAGTTCTGCTCTTGAAATTTTTCAAGAGATAATAAAGCTTGTTTCTGAACTTTTTTCTGGAAGAAACCTGTCCATCCAAATAAATATCCTGCAGGACCAAAGGCTTGTTTGGACCATTTCCATACGTCAAAATTGTCGGTATGTTTGATAATTAGTCCGTCTTGAAAAACGAATTCGGCGCTGATTTTATTGATGACGTTTCTGTTTGTTTTGCTAAAATTATATGTTGCAGTCCAATTGGCAGAACCTGTAGAATCATCGGCTTTAACATTAGAAAACTCAATTTTTATATTTCCTTTGCTTTTTGAAAGTAGCATTGTCCACATTTTTGAAACTTGTTCTTCTTTCAGTAAACCAAAAGCGGGATCAATAAAATGTACTTTTGGATGGTAGCATTCGCTCATTTTTTTGGCGTCAGAATTAGCAAAGGCAGTATAGAACTTTGTAATTAAAGCTTCGTTAGGATTCATGGTAAATTTATAATTAGATTATAAATATAAGATTTATTAGATTAAAAAATCATTATAAAACACTAATTTCTTTTGCGGTATCAAATGATTTTTTTGATTTATCGAATGCTGTCGAGAAATAGTTCATCTTATTATAAGCCGTAAAATAACCCGTTTGATTTCCGAAAGTATTTGGACCTCCTGCAATTATAAATCGAACGGCGTAAATATCATTTTTCTTTAGTTTCAACCACTCGGCAGGAGTAAAATAATAGTACGAAGTTGTTTTACCGTCTGCAGATTCTTTTACATTTTTATCTGTACAAGCAATAACATCTGCATTTGCTAAATCTACATAAAGTCCGCCAGCAATTCTCGCTTGATCATTTGCCGTTTCAATAGTGATTTTTAAAATACCACCCTTTTCTGTTTTTGCTATTTGAACATTGGCTTGACCAGTAAACGCATATTTTTCGCAAATAAAAGTATAATCCTGCGTTGCTGGAAACGGTTTAGAACCTTTTACAGTTATGGTTTGCTGTGCATTTGCAAATGTTGAAATAAGCAATAGTATAAGGAGCGATAATTTTAAATTCATATTTTTTTATTTATTGATTCTCTAGTTTAGCATCAAATTTTTCGTCCCAATCCATAGATTTTATTGCAGAAACAAGGTTTTCGTCATTTACAAAAACACGCAGTTCTTTGTTTGCCACTTTCTTGCTGTACAAAGCATGGTAGCGGTAAATAACTTCGTTTTTGGTTTTGTAAACTCCGTCTAATTTTAAATCTATAAAACTTCCGTAATATTGTCTAAACCTTTGACAAGTCTTCGTAAGACGTTCTTCGGTTGTGTTTTCCATAACCGATTTTGTGACTTCGGTTTCGTTGAAAGGTTTAAATTTTGATGTATTACAAGTTGCCAAAACTCGCTTTCCTAAATCATACGCTTTTTGCTGCTGACCAGAATTTATTTCGGTTCCAGAAACTTTTTTGATTTTTAAATCTTCGGTATCTCTACTTACTGTTTTAGATTTACATCCAATTAATAATAACAAACATATAATCAATCCTGCTTTCTTCATAACTATTTAAGTAATTTTTAATAATAAGTTAGGATCGGGGCAATTTTCTATATAAAAGTTTAGGTCTTTAGTATTGCAGACACCAGGATAATCTCCCCAATAATCTTCGATATTGTGAATGATTTGAAAATGAAGATGCGGTGCATAATCTCCATTTACTGAGGCATTTCCTATTGTGGCAATTTTTTCGCCCTTCTTAAAATAGTCTCCGATCGTTAAGTTCTCTATACTTTCTAACGACAAATGTCCGTACAAAGTATAAAATTTTTCATTTTCTACTTCATGCTCCAAAATAATCGTTGGGCCATAATCACCTAAACCAACATTATTTTTAAAGCTATGAACTTTACCGTCTAATGCAGCAAGAACTGCAGTTCCTGTTGCAGCCCATAAATCTAAACCAATATGAATGTTGCGTTCTGGTTTGGTTTCATTTAAAAAAATCGTACTTCGCTGATACAAAAAACGACCTTCAATGTAACCGCCAAAAGCAACTTTGGCATTCTTCTTTTTCAGAAAATTTGAAATGTACTTTTCAAAATCTTCTGATGTATCTAACTTTGCTTCAACTAATTCCTGATTAGAAACCGATAAGTTTAACGGCGTATATTCTGAAATGTTGATTGTTTCATCTATAACTTTAGTAGGTGATAAGCCATTTAAGATGGAGGTAAGGGGTTTCATAAATTTAAGCTACTTTTTTTATAATTATTATTTCGTTGTGTACTTCTACGCGGGGCAGCATTTTGGCACTAAACAATTTAGAATCTACCTGAGTAATATATTTCCGATTTCTAACATTATGCGCTTCGTCCAGAATCATGGTATTAAAAAGAACAAATCCATCATTTTTTAATAACGTACAGATTCTGTCTGAAAAAAACTTTTCAAACAAAAAGTTCGGCATATTTATATCTTCAAAAATATCAATAATAATAAGATTATAGGTGTCTTTGGTTTTCAAAACAAACTCAAATGCATCATCTATAACAACTTCTAACTGTTTAATTTGATTTAGATTAAAATATTCATTTCCCATCATAGATTTGCTAGCTGGAAAGGACAA
>NZ_CAMLIX010000223.1 GCF_946479975.1 uncultured Flavobacterium sp. | reverse complement strand
AACTTTGTAATTCGTTGACATCTTTTAAATGTTCGTCTTTGATTCTTTTTTGGCAGTGCGGACATTTTGACCAATTGGTTTTAGTCGCTTCATCGCCGCCAATATGAATATATTTGGATGGAAAAATCGTGATCACTTCATCAATTACATTTTGTAAAAATTCAAAAGTCGATTCTTTTCCTGCACAATAAATATCAGTCAAAGGCCAAACCCCGCCTGACGGAACTCCAATTCTCTGATTGAAACAAGCCAATTCTGGATACGCTGCAATCGCACTGCTTACGTGTGCCGGCATTTCGATTTCAGGAATAATTTCGATTCCTTTTGTTGAAGCGTATTTTACGATTTCTCTTAATTCATCTTGAGTGAAGAATCCACCGTAAGTTCCTTTTTCGTCTGGGTTTGTCGTTAATCTGGCATTCCAGCTTGTATTTTCCTGATCTACTCTCCAAGCACCGACTTCTGTTAGTTTTGGATATTTTTTAATTTCGATTCTCCAACCTTGATCGTCAACTAAATGCAAATGCAAAACGTTCATTTTGTGCATTGCCAAACGATCGATTGTAGCCAGAATATAATTTTTATCGAAGAAATGACGTGATAAATCCAGCATCAAACCTCTCCATTTAAAACGCGGTTCGTCTGTAATAGTCAAACTCGGAATCTCCCATTTTGCAGTAGAAATCGAAAATTTGCTTTCAATCGCTTCTGGAAGTAATTGTCTAACACTTTCTAAACCATACATAAAACCAACATTTCCTTTAGCAGAAATAACAATGCTCGTCGGATTTACATCTAAAACGTATGCTTCATTCTTTAAATTCGAATCAACTTTAAACTGAACAAAATTGCTTACTGGCGCTTTTGTTGTCGTTTCTGGTTTCCATCCTGCAGCCACTTCAAATTTTGAAGCTAAAGCATTGGCAGCATCTTTTTGGAAATCACCGTTTACAACAAACTTTGTATCTTTTGTAAATTGAAAAACACCTGTTTTAATAAGCGTCTGACTTGGTTTCGGAATGATACGAATATCACTTTCCGTGTAAACTTTCTGCGCGTTTACCGAGAAAACTGAAGTGATTAGGGTTAATAGGAATAGTAATTTTTTCATTCTTTGTTTTTTGGTTTCTCTTTGTGGTTTGTTATTAAACACATAGAGACATAGTTTTTTAGTTTTAGTTTGTCATTTCGACGAAGGAGAAATCACACTAGAAACTCTAGACAGATGTTATCTCACTTTGCGGAATCCCGCGTGTGATTTCTCCTTCGTCGAAATGACAAATATTGCGTTCAATTTCAACGGGTTAAAACTCGTTGCGTCAAATCTTTGTCTTCAACGGATTAAAATCCGTTGCTACAAAATGATTCGTTCCTACGGAACTCTTTCGAAAGAGCCTTCGGCTCGGAACATATTGTAGGGATGGATTTTAATCCATCCAAACGCAATAATTATTTATCCCAAGACATTTTAAATTTCGCGTCTTCCATTCTGTGACCTTTTGCATCATCAGAAACGGCAAAATTAAATCCTGATCTTAGGCTGTAACCTGCGTATTCACCGTTTTTATTCAAAGCAATAAAACCAACTTGCAGGTATTCCATGTCTTTGTGGTTTTTATGTTTGTTGTAAATACGTTCTGTAATTTCTTTACAGGCATCATAAGGCGATTTTCCCTGACGCATTAATTCGACAACCATCGCGCTTCCGGCAGTTCTAATAACAGCTTCACCTAAACCAGTTGCCGCTGCAGCTCCTACTTCGTTATCTAGGAAAAGACCCGCGCCGATTATTGGGGAGTCACCGACGCGGCCGTGCATTTTCCAGGCAGCTCCACTTGTGGTACAGCCGCCAGCAAGATTTCCATCTTGGTCTAACATTAGCATGCTTATTGTATCGTGATTTTCTATATTGATAACTGGTTTGTATTTAGAATCTTCCAGCCATTTTTTCCAGTCTTTTTCAGATTCTGGAGTTAATAGATTTTCTTCTTTAAATCCTTCTGATAAAGCAAATTGTAATGCACCTTGCCCCGCTAACATAACGTGTGGCGTATTCTGCAATACTCTTTTGGCAACAGAAATTGGATGCATAATTCCTTGTAAAAAACAAACAGAACCGCAGTTACTGTTGTGATCCATAATACAGGCATCAAGAGTTACTTTTCCTTCACGGTCTGGATATCCTCCATAACCAACGCTGCGAACAGTCGGATCTGCTTCTGGGATTTTCATTCCGGCTTCGATCGCGTCCAAAGCTGATTTTCCTTCTTTCAGGTTTTTCCAAGATTCTTTATTGGCAGGCAAACCGTGATTCCATGTTGAAATAATAACCGGTTTGGTCTGTTTTTTTTCTTTTGATTCAACTTCCAGCTCATTTTCAGGAGCAGAAGCAAAGCTGCTAACGCCCAAAACAGAACCAATAGCTAAAGTTCCTAAAGTTGTTTTCTTGATAAAATCTCTTCTATTTGACATGTCTTTTGGTTTTTGTTCAACTTTCAAAAACAAATGTTCTTAATGTTGCTAATTTAATCAGTAATAATTTTTAATCCGAGTAAAATCGACTATAACGACTCTTTTACCTGTTTAATCGTCTTCAAATTACTATCTGATAAAGCATTTCCGTCAAAAAATGAAACTCCAGTTGCGCCATTTTTCTTAGCTTGAAGAATCGCTTCTTTCAATTCTGCATCCGATTTTAAACCTGGAATATAAATTCCCGTATTCACTTTCGTTTGTTTTCCTTCTAAATCGGCTACGCCTTGTTTTGTTGCGTAACCAACCCAGTCAATTTCTTCATCATAAAAACTATGATAAATCATTGGATATACTTCATCAATATTCCATTTATCCCAACGCTGACGCACCATGTGATCTGCCATTTCTGGATAAGGAAATACTGCTGCTGTTAATTTTTTATTGTATTTATGAGCAATTTTATACGCATCGTCAACTACTGCTTTTACTGCATTTAATCTGAAATTTTTCCATTCCATATCAATTGAAGTATTGTGGCTTTCTTTTGGATTTTTATGATGTTCTTTTTCGAATTTAGAAACACAAGCATCACAATAACAGAAATCAAATTGTGGTAATTCTACATCTTGAACCAAGTTGTATTTTGGCAACAAACTGATTGGCAAGAAAATATCTGGGAAACGAATATAATCTAAATGTACACTTTCGATTCCTTCTACTTTCGCTAAACCTTCAACCAAACCTAAAACGTGGTTTCTAGATGCTTCTTTTGTCGGGCAAAGCCATTGGTAATAATCAACATATGGGCGGTTATCAAAACAAGATTTTCCATCTTTGCTAACTTGATACCAATCTGGATGTTGTAACGCAACTGAATCATTTGGGCGATTCATTGCCATAATCCAAGCGTGAACTTTTAGTCCTTCTTTTGTTGCAAGAGGGACCAATCTTGCTAATAGTTTCGGATCGGTTTGCGTGTTAATTAAAACTTCGTCAATGCCGCCGTCTTTGTATTTTTTAAATTCTTTTGAATAATCTGCATCCGATTTTTTAGCATCGGCTGTTGTCCAAACTCCAAAGGTGAATTTTCCGTTTTCTTCTGATTTAGCGTCTTTTTGTCCGCACGAGAATAAACTCAGCGAAAGCGCCAAAACTATAACTTTTGAAAAGTGCTGTAATTTATTCGTTCGTAATAATTTTACCATCTTCTTTAATTATTAAGGTTTTGTTTGAAAAAGGACTTTTAACTGCAATATTAAATCCTGATAAATGATTTTCTAATGTCGGTTTTAAAACTTTCCCATCAACAATTATATTTTTTTTACAGATATTTTGAATGGATTTTGCCCACGTTTTATTCTTGTCAAAATATCTTTTTTGAGCTCTGTACAAAGTGTACAATTCCCATTTTACTTTTTCTTCCTGCGGAATTGTAAATTTATCATCGCTTTCTTTTGAAGAGAAGTACACATAAGCCCATTTTTCGGGCTCATGCATATTTATCACTCCCATAGGCGACCAAACCCAATTGTATTCTGGGAGAAATTTTCCTTCTTTATCTTTTTTACGTTCGTATTTTCCATCAACAACCGAATGCTGCCAATTGACTCTGGAGAAATTTACTCTCCAAAATTTATCTTTCGGAACAATATCATCAAAATAGGATGTTTTATAAACCGACCACGGAATAGCAATTTCTAATGTCCAGCCTTTATCAGTATCTGAAGCATTATTTAAAGTTCCGTCAATCTTCACAGCCGATTTTAATCCGTCGATATTCCAATCGTTTAAAACCGTATTTTTTTCTCTGTAAGGTTTATTGATAAATAAATCCCAAGCAGTGTTCAAAGCATTGATTTCTAATTCATAATAATTATGAGTGTCATTATCAGGATCGATAAAAACCTCAAAATCATTATTATAAAAAATAATCGTATCGCGTTGTCTTAGATTTGCCCAAACGTGAGGCTCTTCTATTTTTGCGAGGATATAGTAGTATTTATCATCCCAAAGCATTTTTACTTGAGTTTTGTATTTTGGAGTTTCAACGCCTTCTATATCGATAAAAGGTGTTGTCCAAGATGCTTTTTCCCAAGCTTTGTCTGCTCCGTCTCCGTCAATAACAATTTCATTTGCAGTTTTATACGCAATATAATTTTTCGGAGTAACCTCTTTTTCAGATTGCGCATAACCCAGCAACGAAAAAAATGTGACAGCTAGGGACAATATTATACTTCTACTATGCATCTTTATATTATAAACTATTATCTTTTGTAAACTGAATTACTTCACTTAATTTTCCGAAAGCGATCGCTACGTGCGTATCTGCAACACCATAATAAACAGCTAATTTATCTTCTTCAACACTATGTAAAGCAGCACATGGGAAAACTACGTTTGGAACATCTCCAACCATTTCATAAGTCTCTGCTGGGCCTAATAAATAAGGTTGTGTTCTGTATTTTACTTGGTCTGGTGAATCAACGTCTAAAAGTGCTGAACCCATTGCATAACGGAAACCGTTACAAGTATTGATAACTCCGTGGTAAATCATCAACCATCCTTCTTCAGTTAAAATCGGGATTGGCCCTGCTCCAACTTTTGTACACTGCCAAGCACTTTTTTCGAATGGGCTTGGTTTCATCACCAATCTATGCTCTCCCCAATATTTCATGTCCGGGCTGTAGCTAATCCAAATGTCTCCAAAAGGTGTATGTCCGTTATCACTTGGACGGCTTAACATCGCATATTTACCGTTTATTTTTTGAGGGAATAAAACTCCGTTTCTGTTGAATGGTAAAAAGGCATTTTCACATTGGAAAAATTCTTTAAAGTCGAAAGTATAACCAATACCAATTGTTGGTCCGTTATAACCATTACACCAGGTAATCCAGTAACGATCTTCGATCCAAACCACACGCGGATCATATTTATAAGCCGATTCGATCATTTCTGTATTTCCAGATTTCATCTCGATTGGTTCGTGGTTGATGTCCCAATTGATTCCGTCTTTACTGAAACCAGCAAAAATGTTCATCTGAACTGCTTTGTTATCACATCTGAAAACCCCAGCATATCCGTCTCCAAAAGGTACTACTGCACTATTGAATATACTGTTTGAAGAAGGAATCGAATATCTGTCGATAATTGGATTCTCAGAATATCTCCACATTACATCTTTACTGTTTTCGGGTCTGTCTTGCCAAGGAATAGTACTCATTTTATTGTTTTTTATTTATTAGTATTTTTATTCTTTTATTAAAGCAAAAGTTGGAGCTTTTGCAGTTTATTTTTTTTTTAACACATAGGGACATAGTTTTTTGGAGCGTTTAAAAAAGGCGTTTCACTTTGTTTGAACAAACATAGCTTTGTGGCTTAATCGTGCGTTCCCATAGTTGAAACTATGGGCTATGTCGCCATCTTGTCATCCTGACGGAGGAAGGATCACACTAGAAGCTCCTCAATCTTTGTAGAGTTTCGAGTGTGATTTCTCGTTCCTCGAAATGACAAACTTTGTCGCTAAGCTTTGTCAAAGTTTTAAACTTTGACAAAGCTGACCATTTCGATCACGTAACGCTATGTGTTAGAAACTAGTTTCTTTCTACTCCCTTTTTCAAGCAAAAGAAAATCTATGTTTCTATGTGTTTAATTTTTTTAAACCATTATTTAGAAATGCAAAATCTCTATCGAGTTTCTAGTGTGATCCTTCCTTCAGGATGACAAAATGCAAATCAAATTCTTAACTCTAAATTTTTTTTTCTCTAATCTTCAATCTTACGAATTCTATCCAGCCAAGTAAACTTAAGCACCGTAGTCGTCACTAAGAAAACTACCAATGCAACTGTGGCTTTCGGATAATCTCTGATAATGAAATAAATCGGAAGCAGAATCATACTTGACTGCCAAACAATTCCGATCACACAGTTCATCATATCTAAATAGAAATCATTATTTTTTTGGAAAGAATGATCTTCCGCTTTTAATTGTTTGTAAACTGGACCCCAGAATCCCCAAGGTCTTACGTTTGAGTAGAACGATTTTAAAACCTCCATGTCAGTTTGTTTGCTTAAGTATGTTCCTAAAAGGCAACCTAAAATTGACATTCCGAAAATTAATGGGAATAAGTAAATCGATGGAACTTCAGAAAGTTGTTGCAAAAATGATCCTTGCGTTAAACTTCCTTTACTTTGATCTAAAATAAACTGAAGAGACGCTGCGATTAAGCCACCGACCATTCCCCAGAAATAACCCCATCCGTTAAAACGCCACCAAATCCATTTTAGGAAATTGGCTGCAACGTAACCTCCGTAAAGAGCACTTGTAATCCAAAGGGTTAGTGAGTTAATCGAATCTGCGAAGAATCCCATGAAAACTCCTAAACCAACAACCAAGAAAGATGAAATCTGACTTACTTTAATATAATGTTGATTGGAAGCAACTGGTTTGAAGTATTTTTTATAAATATCATTTACAATATAAGCAGGACCTGCATTAACGAAAGCTGAGAATCCCGACATAAAAGCCGCCAAAAGACCTGCAAGAAGAATTCCTTTAATTCCAACTGGAATATAAAGATTCACCACTTTTGGCATTAATAATTCTAAATCGGCACCTGTTAAGTTTACGTTTGCATTTAATTCTGGAGCTAAATTCACTAAAGCAATTACCACAATTCCAGTAATCAATAAATATCTAGGAATGAATAAAATCAAATTGGTGAAACCACTCATGTAAGCTGCTTCTTTTACTGATTTTGTAGAAAGAACTCTTTGTAAATCGTAACTTGGAGTTGGACCGGCCACACTTGCGAAGAAACCTTTGAAAAGTGTCATTCCGATGAAAGCACCAAACATTTTGTAACCTTCTGTATCAATTAATCTGTTGAAAGTTTCGAATTTATCGCCCCATTGTGTTTCAAATTCCCATCCGAAGAAAACATTTTTCCATTCTGGCGTAATCACCGAATTAATTTGAAGATCACTATAATTAATGAAAGCATAACCAGCTATTAAAACTCCGGCAATAATCATAATAACATATTGAACAACCTCTGTCGCAACAACAGAAAACATTCCGCCTTTAACGGTGTAAATTGTAGTTAAGAAAATGATTAACAACGCATAAGCTTGTTCTGAAGTTAAGAAAACAGAACCATTCAGATGAACTGTTAGATCCCAAGGAAGAATAATCGTTACAAATTTTCCGATTCCTACGAAGAAATAAGCGATGAAACCAATGGTAGAAATAATTGCAAAAATCGCTACAATAATATGTGAAGCTTTTCCTGCTTTGTCACTTCCAAAACGCGTTAGAATCCATTCTGAACCAGTCATTACCTTCGATCTTCTGATCCAGACTGCGAGGAACATCATTACAAAAATCTGATTC
>NZ_CAMLIX010000222.1 GCF_946479975.1 uncultured Flavobacterium sp. | reverse complement strand
TTTATTTTCCTTTGTTTGCTTCGGCAACGTATTTTTCTAAAGCCATTGTCATAGAAGGAGTTTCGGGAGTTGGAGCAAGAATGTCAATTCTTAAACCATGATCTAAAGCTTCTTTCTGAGTTGTGCTTCCAAAAACAGCAATTCGAGTTTCGTTTTGTTTAAAATCTGGGAAGTTTTTAAACAATGACTTGATTCCTGTTGGACTGAAGAAAGCAAGAACATCATAATAAACGTCTGCTAAATCAGATAAATCACTCATTACAGTTTTATAAAAAACAGCCTGTGCCCAATCTACTTTTAGATTGTTTAATGTTACAGGAGCATCTGCATTTAATTGATCAGATGCTGGAAGTAAAAACTTTTCGTCTTTGTACTTCTTAATTAGCGGAGATAAATCTGCAAAATCTTTTGCCCCAACGTAAATTTTACGTTTTCTGTACACAACGTACTTTTGAAGGTAAAACGCAACAGCCTCAGATTGACAGAAATATTTCAATCCTTCGGGAACTTTGTAACGCATTTCATCAGCAACTCTAAAAAAATGATCTACAGCATTTCGACTTGTTAAAATGATCGCAGTATAATGATTAAGATCGATTTTTTGTAATCGAATCTCTTTTGCGCTAACCCCTTCCACATGAATAAATGGTCTGAAATCAATTTTTATTTTGTGTTTTTGTTGGAGCTCAAAGTAAGGAGAATTCTCCACTTTAGGTTCAGGCTGTGACACCAAAATTGTTTTCACTTTCATATTATAAACATTTTCTAAGCACTCCCTTTTGTTATCCAATAATAAAGAAAATAATAAGGGGCTATTTCAAGAGCGCAAAGATATAAAATAAAATAAAATAACTTACCGATAATTGCGTTTTGATATGTTTTAATTGAAATAAAGTAAGAGTATACACTAAGACACAGCGAAATACCTATGATTGCTAGGGGTACAATTTGTGGAATATTGTTATAATAGAACAAAATAGCGTTGATTGGAAGTATTAAAACACCAATATAAGTTCTATAAGTTACTTTTTGTAAGTTAAATAACTCTACAAAATCGTCAATGTTGAAGGAAGTCGCTACAATTTTCTCTATTAAATATTTCCCTAAAATGAAATAAAGAAGGAAAGTTGCGATCTGAATAAACAAAATCCAATCGGTTTTTGAAGCCTCTCCAAAAATATTCATCGTAAGCAGAATAAAAAATGCATACGAGATAACCTGCACAAAAAACAAACCAACTGTAAAGCTGCTTTTCATGTGACTATTGTCGCGGTAAATCTTAGCATATTTATCAGAAAAAATAAGTCTGCTAAATTCGCTGAATCTACTTTCGTAAGCAGATTTTGTCATGGCAACAACAGCAAAAGTCAACACAAATAAAAGCGTTGCCCAATCTTTGTTTTCCAGAATTCGAGGATGAAGTTGTTCAATCATAGCGTTACAAAATTAGTAATTTTTTAATGCAATACTTTTATTATATATTTATTATGAATCAAATGCTTTAAAAAGTTTACTTTTGCGGTGAAATTACCATGAAAAAATGAATGATAGTATTGTCATAATTCCCACATATAACGAAATTGAAAACATAGAAAGTATAGTTAGAGCCGTACTTTCGCAGCATAAATCCTTTCATTTGCTTATTATCGATGATAATTCTCCTGATCATACTGCAAAAAAAGTAATTGCATTACAGGAAGAATTTGCTGGAAGACTTTTTCTAGAACAAAGAGCTAAAAAATCAGGTTTAGGCACTGCATATGTTCATGGTTTTAAATGGGCGTTGGAGCGCGATTATCACTTTATTTTTGAAATGGATGCCGACTTTTCGCATAACCCAAATGATTTAGAAAAATTGTATGATGCCTGCCATTTTGGTGGAGCAGATCTGGCTATTGGTTCTCGTTATGTTACTGGAGTAAACGTTGTAAACTGGCCTTTAAGCCGAGTTTTGATGTCTTATTTTGCTTCGGTTTATGTAAAATTTATTACTGGAATGAAAATTCACGATGCAACTGCTGGTTTTGTATGTTACAAAAGAGAAGTGCTGGAAAAAATCAATTTAAATAAAATAAAATTTGTTGGCTACGCGTTTCAAATCGAGATGAAGTACAGGACCTACTGTGGTAAATTTCAAATTACCGAAGTTCCTATTATTTTTACCGATAGAACAAAAGGAGTTTCAAAAATGAGTAATGCTATTATTAAAGAAGCAATACTTGGAGTAATTTCACTAAGATTACGAAAATTAGTCAATTCATTATAAACCAATCGAGATGAACAGGATTTTAATAAAAAATGCCAAAATTGTAAACGAAGGGACAATTTTTGAAGGTGATGTTTTAATTGAAAACGATTTGATTGTTGAAATTGCTGACAGCATTTCATTAAAAAGTTCAGATTGTAAAGTTATCGATGCCGAAGGTAGTTATTTAATGCCGGGTGCAATAGACGATCAAGTACATTTTAGAGAACCGGGTTTAACACATAAAGGAGATATCGAATCTGAATCTCGTGCTGCAGTTGCAGGCGGTATCACTTCTTTTATCGAACAGCCAAATACGGTTCCGAATGCGGTTACTCAAGAAATTTTAGAAGATAAATATCAAATTGCTGCTCAAAAATCATTTGCGAATTATTCGTTTATGATGGGCGCAACAAACGATAATTTGGAAGAAGTTTTAAAAACGAATCCAAAGAATGTTGCAGGAATCAAGATTTTCTTAGGTTCGTCAACTGGAAATATGCTGGTTGATAATGAAGCAGTTTTAGAAAGAATTTTTTCTAGTACGCCAATGTTAATTGCAGTTCACTGTGAAGACGAAACGACAATTAAAAATAATCTTGCAGCTTTTAAAGAGCAATATGGAGAAGATGTTCCGGTAACGGCGCACAATTTAATTCGTAGTGCAGAGGCTTGTTATATTTCTTCTTCAAAAGCGGTGGCGCTGGCAAAAAGGACTGGTGCAAGACTACATATTTTCCATCTTTCTACTGCGAAAGAAATGGAATTGTTTACCAATAAAATTCCGTTAGAAGATAAAAAAATTACCGCTGAGGTTTGTGTACACCACCTATGGTTTACAGATGAAGATTATAAAACAAAAGGAAATTTCATTAAATGGAATCCTGCGGTTAAAACTGCCGAAGATCGTGCTGAACTTTGGAAAGCTTTAAATGACGGCAGAATTGATGTTATTGCAACAGATCACGCGCCTCATACCAAAGAAGAAAAAATGCAGTCTTATTTGAATGCGCCTTCTGGTGGGCCGTTGGTGCAGCATGCCGTTGTGGCGATGTTTGAAGCGTATCATCAAGGAAAAATCAGTGTGGAGAAAATCGTGGAGAAAATGTGCCACAATCCAGCGAAGATTTTCAAAATTGAAAAAAGAGGATTCATTAAAGAAGGTTATCACGCCGATTTAGTAATCGTAAACCCGAGTCTGCCTTGGAGTGTGAAACCAGAAAACATTTTATACAAATGCGGCTGGTCGCCTTTTGAGAATTTTACTTTCAAATCTAGAATTACACATACTTTTGTAAATGGAGAATTGGTTTATAATAATTTTAAAGTAAAAGATACAAGAGCTGGAAAAAGATTATTATTTGACAGATAAAAAGCAGATTATGAAAAATTGTATTGTAATACTATTGGTTTTATTTCTTTCTATAAGCTGTAAAAAAGAGCTCGTAAAACAGCCTGCAAAGTTTATCGAGAAAGAAAAAATGATTGATATTATGTATGATTTATCGCTTTTGGAAGCCATGCGTTATCAAAAACCATTGTCTTTGGATTCTGTTGAAAGTGATCCAACCAAGTTTATTTTCAAAAAATATAAGGTCGATAGTCTTCAGTTTGCTCAGAATAATGTGTATTATGCCTCAGATTATGAGAATTACAAAGACATGTTTGATGAGGTAAACAAAAGAATAGCTGTAAATCAAAGAGCAGCAGATTCTCTGGCTAAAATTGACGAGAAAAAAGCGGCGAAAGCACTTAAAAATAAGAAAAAGGAACTTCCGAAAGATTCAATTCAAAAAACAATTCGAAAAATTAATGTTGATTCGATTAAAATGATTCAAAGAAAAAACAGAAGGTAATTTATTTAAATCTGTTTTTTGACATAAGAATGTACATCAGTAAAAACCGTTCCTAGAGCGGTTTTTATTTTTTCGTTAGAATATAAGTTTTTAGTATTAGAAGCTTTTGCAGTTGCTCTTGTAATACTTCTTTTTCTAAAAAACAAAGTCGAAAACACACTGTCCACAATCCAAACGAAATTCATAAAAAAAGGCTTTGCATAAATATGCGGTCTTTTTACTTTTAAAGCGTCTGCAACAGTGTTTAAAATATCCCTGAAAACAATATTGTCAGCAATCAATGTAAAGCGTTCGTTTTGAATGTCGCTTTTCATTAATTCAACAGTATTTTTAGTAACATCATCAACAGTAATAAAACCAGTACTTCCGAGTGAATAGAAGGGAAGTCCTTTTGATACTTTCTGATAAATTTCACTACTTCCTTGTTCAAAAATAGTCATCATTTGAGGCGGACCTAAAATTACACCCGGATTTACAATAATGACTTTTAAGCCTTCTTGTAGTCCGCGCCAAACTTCCATTTCGGCACCATATTTAGAAATAGCATAATCACTATGCGGTTTTTCAGGATTCCAGTCTGTTTCTTCGGTAATATAAGTTTCGTGCGACGCGATATCGCCAAGAGCAGCAATTGAACTTATGAAACAAAATTTTTCAATTTCTTTTGCAATAGAAAAGTTTACAATGTTGGCTGTGCCTTCGATATTGGTTTTTCTAAGTTTTTCTTCGTCTTTCGGATCAAAAGAAATCAACGCGGCACAATGGTAAACGTATTTGATATCAATAAAAGCAATTTCTAAAGAAGGAACGTCAAGAATATCGGCTTCAAGCCAATTAATCTTTTCAAACAAATTTGATTTCTTATAAAAATCAAAAACCGATTTCGTTTTTTTAATGCTGTTTTGAGTTCTGTAAATAGCCCGAACATTTTCTCCATTTTCAATTAAATGAAGCAATAAATGTGCGCCCACCAAACCAGTTCCTCCAGTTACTAATATCATGTTGTAAAGATAAGTTTTTGCTTTTAAGGTGCAAAGTTGCAGAGAAACAAAGTTGCAAAGGTTTTTTTTGTTTTTGCCACAAAGGAACAAAGACGCAAAGATTAAAAAATACTTTGCGTCTATGTGGTAAAACTATTTGTGAATCTTGCGTCTTTGTGCCTTAGTGGCAGAAGTTTTTGATATTGCCATTACCATTGATTATATTTGCGCAAATTATTTTAGAAAAAAAATGAAGAATCTAGTTGAAGAATTAAAATGGCGCGGGTTATATCATGATAGTATGCCTGGAACGGAAGAACAATTGCTAAAAGAAGCTACTGCTGCGTATATTGGTTTTGATCCAACGGCAGATTCACTTCATATTGGCAGTATGGTTCAGATCATTTTATTGGTTCATTTAAAGAATTTTGGTCATCAGCCAGTAGCTCTTGTGGGTGGTGCGACCGGAATGATTGGTGATCCTTCTGGAAAATCTGACGAAAGAAATCTGTTAAACGAAGAAACTTTGGCAAAAAATGTTGCGGGAATAAAAAGTGTTCTGTCGCGTTTCTTAGACTTTAATTCAAATGAACCAAATGGTCCAATTATGGTGAACAACTACGATTGGATGAAAGAATTCTCTTTTATCGATTTTGCACGTGAAGTTGGAAAACGTATCACTGTAAATTATATGATGGCGAAGGATTCTGTTAAAAAGAGAATTAACGGAGAAGGCGAAGGAATGTCTTTTACAGAGTTTACATACCAATTAATTCAAGGTTACGATTTTTATCATTTATATAAAAATAACAATTGCATTTTGCAAATGGGAGGTTCTGATCAATGGGGTAATATTACCACTGGAACAGAATTAGTGCGCAGAATGGGTGGGGAAAATGCAAAAGCATATGCTTTAACAACGCCGTTAATTACAAAAGCAGACGGATCTAAATTTGGAAAATCTGAAGGTGGAAATGTTTGGTTAGATGCTGATAAAACTTCGGTTTATAAATTTTACCAATTTTGGGTAAATACAACAGATGTTGATGCTGAGAAATACATCAAAATTTTTACTTTTTTAGATAAAGAAACAATCGATGCCTTGATTGCAGAGCATCAAGCAGCACCGCATTTGAGAATTCTTCAAAAGAAATTAGCAGAAGAAATTACTATTTTTGTTCACAATCGTGAAGAATTAGAAAAAGCAATCCAGGCTTCGAATATTTTGTTTGGAAATTCAACTGCAGAAGATTTGAAAAAATTGGATGAAGCTACTTTTTTAGAAGTTTTTGATGGTGTTCCACAAGCTGAAATTACAAAAGCTGACTTAGAAAACGGATTGGAAATTATTAATGTTTTAAACGAAAAAACAGGTTTCTTTAAATCGAACGGAGAAGCAAGAAGAGCTTTAACGGCAAATTCTATTTCTGTAAACAGAGAAAAAATAAAAGAGGATTTTGTTTTAACGTCAAACGACTTGATCAACAATCAATTTGTTTTGTTACAAAGTGGTAAAAAGAATTATTTTGTGATTCGAGTTGTTTAGTAACAATCTTTAAATTCAATATATAAATCCCAAATTCTTGCAAGAGTTCTTGGGGTTTTTTATTTTAATTTATTGATAATGAAAAAGTAAGAGTTTTTTTATTAAGTTTGTCACCTGAAACTAACTTAACAAAATATGATCGGAATTTTATTTATCTACTGGATTTGGAAAGCATTTACCAATTTGGCCGTCCAATATGAAAAAAACAAATGGGGCTATTTCGGTATCGGAATGGTGTCTTATTATGGAGGGACACTTTTGTCAGGATTCATTGTCGGATTGCTGTCTGCTTTTACTGGAGGACTAGAGGTTGTTGATGATGAGGGTTTTAAGAACGAGGGATGGAGTATTCTTTTTGTGCTTTGCGGTGGTCTAGCTTGCTACGGTGTTTACAAACTATTGGAAAGCAAAGGAGAAAAAGAAAAAGCATTGTCTGGAAAAGAAGGAATAGAAAGTATTGGTGTAATTGAGGAGAATTGATTTTTTTTGTTTAATCGGTTAATTGTTTAACTGTTTAATCGAATTTTGCGGTTAAACGACTACACAAATCAACATTTACAATTTGACCAGTATTGTCGATTTCACAAATTAACGATTAAACCATTTACAAAACCATCAAATTACAGCCGCGAATATCAGAATTATCAAAACGTCCCAATACCTCAAAAGAGTTGTTGGGATTTTTTTTGCCTAAATCCTGTGTGGCAATAAAAGAACACGAATTAATATTGGCCAAATCAATCACATTTATACCGCCGGTTTTTCCATCTTTGACGTAAGTGAGAGCATCTTCTGGATCGCGGACTAAAATATTCATCCAAGACGGACATTCGAAAACTCCTTCGCCTAAAGAATACGCCTGTGCTAAAAGTTCGGTCATGCCGTATTCAGAGTGAATAGATGAAACGCCGAAGCCTTTACAAAGTATTTCATGCAATTCTTCGCGAATCATTTCTTTGCGTTTTCCTTTCATTCCGCCAGTTTCCATAATAATGGTATTTTGGAGATTGAATTGATGTTTTTCGATTAAATCTAATAAAGCATAAGTAACGCCAATTAGAATTACGTTTTGACCAGCTTCGTCTAATTCTAAAAGCTTTTGGGTAAGTTCTCCGTGGTTGTGTAAATAAAACCCACTTTCAGGCTGATTGGATAGTTTTATTAAATCTTCTACCATGTAAATTAACGAAGACCCTTCGCGTTCTAAATAAGACGGCAAAAGGGCTAAAACAACGTAATCTTCGATATTGCCATAAAA
>NZ_CAMLIX010000221.1 GCF_946479975.1 uncultured Flavobacterium sp. | reverse complement strand
TAGATTTTAGATTTTAGATTTTAGATTTTAGATTTTAGATTTTAGATTTTAAAAAAGCTTCGCTTTTTTGTGTTTTCGCATAATCTGCAATCTTAACTCTAAAATCTAAAATCTTTCCTCTGCCATCTTGTCATATTCGTTTCAATTACGCTATCTTTGCACTTTGAATTTTTATAATGGAAAAGATTATTGAAGAAAGCAAACAGGGCGAAAGTCTTGTTTTAGAAAATAAACCTGAGAATACTAAAAAACTATTTATAGAAAGTTACGGCTGTGCGATGAATTTTTCGGACAGTGAAGTCGTGGCCTCGATTTTGTCTAACGGCGGTTATAATACGACTTCGGTCTTAGAAGAAGCCGATTTGGTTTTGGTGAATACGTGCTCAATTCGTGATAAAGCGGAACAAACGATTCGTAAACGTCTGGAAAAATATAATGCAGTAAAACGTATTAATCCGAAAATGAAAGTGGGCGTTTTGGGCTGTATGGCCGAGCGTTTGAAAAGTCAGTTCTTGGAAGAAGAAAAAATAGTCGATCTTGTTGTGGGTCCGGATGCTTACAAAGATCTTCCGAATTTATTGGCGGAAGTTGAAGAAGGACGCGACGCTATCAATGTAATTTTATCGAAAGAGGAAACGTACGGAGATATTTCGCCTGTTCGTTTGATGAGTAACGGAATTACAGCTTTGGTTTCGATCACTCGTGGATGCGATAATATGTGTACGTTTTGCGTGGTGCCTTTTACACGTGGTCGTGAGCGTAGCCGTGAACCGCAAAGTATTATGGCTGAAATTCAAGATTTGTGGAATAAAGGTTTTAAAGAAATTACGCTTCTTGGACAAAACGTTGACAGTTATCTTTGGTACGGTGGCGGTTTGAAAAAGGATTTTGTAAACGCTTCTGAAATGCAAAAAGCAACTGCTGTTGATTTTGATCAATTACTTGAAATGGTTGCTGTTGGTTTTCCTAAAATGCGTATTCGATTTTCGACTTCTAATCCGCAGGATATGCACGAAAGTATTTTGCATGTTATGGCGAAATATCCAAATATATGTAAACATATTCACTTACCAGTTCAGTCTGGAAGTAACCGAATTTTGAAAGAAATGAATCGTTTGCATACTCGTGAAGAATATATGTCTTTGATTGACAAAATTAGAGCAATTATTCCAGACGCTTCGATTTCGCAAGATATGATCGCCGGTTTCCCAACAGAAACAGAACAAGATCACCAAGATACGATGAGTTTAATGGAATATGTGAAATATAATTTCGGTTACATGTATTCGTATTCTGAACGTCCTGGAACTCTTGCTGGAAGAAAAATGGAAGATGATGTTGCAGAAGAGACTAAAGCGAGAAGACTTCAGGAAATTGTCGATTTACAACAAAAACATGCTTGGTTTAGAAGTGAGGAATTTGTTGGAAAAACGGTTGAAGTTTTGGTTGAAAAAGTTTCTAAAAAATCGAAGGAAGAATTCTCAGGAAGGAATTCTCAGAGTATTACGGTTGTTTTTCCGAAAGAGAATTATAAAATTGGAGATTTCGTAAACGTAAAAATTACAAGTTGTACTAGTGGAACTCTAAAGGGTGAAGCTGTGGGATTGAGTGAAATGAATTAGTATTTAACCGCAAATTTCGCAAATTTTCACAAATTATTTTTTCATGAATAGTACAACTGAATATTATTATAAAAAAGATGAAAACTACAAAATAGTTGGCATTTGCATGGAAGTACATCGATTATTAGGACCAGGTTTACTTGAAATTGTATACAAAGATGCGTTAGAAATCGAATTCAAAAATAATGGAATTCCCTATCAACGAGAAAAGGAATTTGCAATTGAATACAAAGGAGTTATTTTACCTCATAAATTTTATGCAGATTTTGTAATTTATGACATAATATTAGAAGTAAAATCTGTAAAAGAAATATGCAATGATCATCTTGCACAGGTATTAAATTATCTGAAACTAGCAGATACTCCTGTTGGAATAATTGCAAACTTTCAGAACAAATCATTAGTACACAAGCGATTAATAAATTCATAAACAGATTTGCGCTAATTTGTGTAATTTGTGGTTAATTCAATAATGATATTTAAAATCTGTGCTAATCATTTTAATCTGTGGCAAAAAAAAATACAAGCTAAAGTTTGAAGTTTTAGGCAAACCTGAAACCTGAAACAATAAAACTTGAAACAAAAAATATATGGAAACAGTTCAAGCAATAAAACAACGATTTGAGATTATTGGAAATGATCCGAAATTAAATCGTGCTATCGAAAAAGCCATTCAGGTTGCTCCGACTGATATTTCGGTTATGGTGACTGGGGAAAGTGGTGTTGGTAAAGAAAACATTCCTAGAATTATACATTCGCTTTCGCACAGAAAGCATGGTAAATATATTGCCGTAAACTGCGGTGCCATTCCAGAAGGAACAATTGATAGTGAACTTTTTGGTCACGAAAAAGGAGCCTTTACAGGTGCAACAAGCACACGTGAAGGTTATTTTGAAGTGGCAGACGGCGGAACTATTTTTCTGGATGAAGTTGGAGAATTGCCATTAACAACTCAAGTAAGATTACTTCGTGTTCTTGAAAACGGTGAATTTATAAAAGTAGGTTCGTCCCAGGTTCAGAAAACGAATGTGAGAATTGTTGCGGCAACAAATGTGAATTTATTTAATGCAATCGAAAAAGGGAAATTCCGTGAAGATTTGTATTATCGTTTAAGTACGGTTGAAATTACTTTGCCGCCTTTAAGAGAAAGAAACGACGATATTCATTTATTATTCAGAAAGTTCGTTGCTGATTTTGCTCATAAATACAAAATGCCTCCTTTAAGATTAGACGATGGTGCTGTTCAGCTTCTGCAAAAATTTAGATGGAGCGGAAATATTCGTCAGCTTCGAAATGTTGCTGAGCAAATTTCTGTTTTAGAAACCAATCGTGATATTACCCTGCCTATTCTACAATCGTATTTACCTGCCGAAGGAAGCAATTTGCCTTCTGTAATTAACGATCAGAAAAAAGAAAGTGATTTTAGTACCGAAAGAGACATATTATATAAGGTGCTTTTTGATATGAAAAGTGACTTGAATGACTTAAAGAAATTGACTTTAGAATTAATGAAAAATGGCACTTCAAAGGTACAAGACATTAACCCGAATTTAATTCAGAAGATTTACGGAAATCAGCAAAATGACAGCGAAATAGAGTTTGAAGAAGAACCAAGAACTGCTGTTATGACAACTCCGGCTGTTCGCGAAGAAAACTATCAAATTCCAGATGATAATTATTTGTTTGCTGAAACAATCGAAGAAGAAGAAATTTTACGTTTAGAACAAAAGGAAATCGAAATGATCAAAAAATCATTAGAAAAAAACAAAGGAAAACGTAAAGCCGCTGCAGACGAATTAGGAATTTCTGAAAGAACGTTATACCGTAAAATCAAACAATTCGATTTATAAATAATTAAATTACAATTTTAAAATTCCAAATTCCAATTACTATATTTGAACGAATTTGAAATGAAGAATTTTAGACGATTCGAATTTTCGCAATAAACATTATGAAAAAAATATATTCTCTTTTCGCATTATTAAGCCTTTTTATGTTGAGTGGCTGTTCTGTTTATAACTTTACTGGAACAGGAAAAATCGATGCCAAAACCTTTCAAGTTAACTTTTTCCAAAATAATGCCGATTTAGTTGAACCTGGAATTGACAGAACTTTTACATTGGCTTTGCAGGATTTGATTATGAATCAGACCAATTTAAACTTGGTAAGCACAGGCGGTGATTTAACGTATGAAGGAGAAATCATTGATTACAGAATTACGCCAATGACTGCAACGGCAGACCAGCAGGCGGCACAAAACCGTTTGACAATTCGTATCAATGTAAGATTCATCAATAAAAGAAAAGAAACAGATGATTTTGAAAAACCATTTGAGTTTTACTACGATTTCCCAGGAAGAGACCTTCCAACAGGATCAGTATTAAGTGAAGCCATACGAGTTATTTTTGAAAGAATCACACAGGATATTTTTAATGAATCATTGGCGAAATGGTAATTGGCTTGTTTAATCGTTTAATCGGAAAACCGTTTAATCGATAGAACAGCCACAACCAATTAAACAAATAAACGATTAAACAAAAAACAATGAACGTTACCGATTATACCTACTTAATGAACAAACCGGATGCTATTACAGAAAAGCAGGCGGATGCATTAGGAAGTGTTTTGAATGAATTTCCGTATTTTCAAAGTGCCAGAGCATTACGATTAAAAGGACTTTATGATCAAAACAGTTTTAAGTATAATTATGCTTTAAAGGTAACAGCGGCACATACAGCAGATCGTTCTGTCTTATTTGATTTTATTACTTCTGAAGCTTTTACTTCTATTCAAAATGATTTCTATGAACAAAAACTTAGAGATCTTCTTCAAATTACTGTTTTTGACAGCGAAATAATTTCACCAGAACAAATTCAGAAAGCGATTGAAGTAAAAACCGAGATCGAAGAAGAGCCTGTTTTAGATACAATCAATGAAACTCCAATTACTTCGGTTGAAATTCCTCCAGCTCCACAAATAGAAAAAGTTGAAGAAGCACCAAAAACAGAAGAACCAATTAAAGCCGAAGAAACTTTAAAAGTTGAAGAACCAGCAATAATTGAAGAACCAATTAAAGCAGAGGAATCTCTAAAAGTTGAAGAAACGGTAATTATCGAGGAGCCTAAAAATGTTCCTGAGATTGATCCTTCGATTTTTCTGGCAATAAAAGAAGCGCAAACAGTAAGCTTTGAAAAACCTATAAAAGAAGAAGAACCTAAAAAGATTCCAGAAATAGATCCGTCTATTTTTCTTGCCATTAAACAAGCGCATCAGGTTACTTATGAAAAACCTGTAATTGAAACTGAAAATAAAATTGAAACTACAAATTCAATTTCAAATGCAGTAAAAGAAACTGAAATTGTACCTATAATAGAAGCAACAACCGAAGAACCTAAAATTGACCGCGTAGAAAATTCTATTTTAAGCTCAATTAAAGTTTCTGAAAATAATTCGGTATCTGAAACCGAAGAAGTTGAGGAACCAAAAATTGACCGCGTTGAAAATTCCATTTTAAGTTCTATCAAAGTTTCTGAAACTCCTTCTATCCCTGAACCGATAAAAGAAGTTGAAGAACCTAAAATTGATCGTATTGAAAACTCTATTTTAAGTTCCATTAAAGAAGCAGAGGCATCAATTCCTCAAGAATCGCCAAAAGTTGAAGAACCTAAAATTGCTGCTGTTGCAGAACAGCCTATTTTAAATACTGTTGAAGAAGATGATGATGAAGAAGGCGATGTTATTGAAGAAATGATAATCCCAGAATTCAAAATCAATACTGTTGAGCGTTCCATTCTTTCATCAATAAAAGAATCTGAAACACCAATTTTTAAAGAGGAAAAGAAGGAAATTGAAGTTGAAAGCAATAAAGAAATTGTAGAAACAGCTCCTGAAGTACTAATTGAAGAAGTTCAAGAAGAAGAACAGGAAGAACAAGCTCCAGAAGAGACAGAATCTGTAAAAACAGCAGCAGAACATTTAGAACTTGGAAAACCTCTGGATTTTTCTCTAAATGAAAAACACTCTTTTCAAGAGTGGCTGCAATTATCTCGAACAGAACCAATTGATCGTTCTGACGAAATTGTACCAGAAGAAGAACCTAAAGTTGAAGCTGTCAAAGAAGAACAATTGATTGAAGAGAAACAAAAAAAGGCTGCCATTATCAATAAATTTATTAAAACCAACCCAAAAATCTCTCCAATTAAACCTGGAACAAGTGCTCCGGTGGTTCAAATTGAAAGCCCACCTGAAGACAATTCTTATTTGATGACAGAGACTTTGGCTAGAGTATATCTGGAACAAAAGAAATATACAAAAGCAATTCAGGCATATGAAATATTAATTTTGAAATATCCAGAAAAAATTACTTTCTTTGCAGACCGCATATCGGATATAAAGATTTTACAACAAAATAACAATAACAATAATTAAGTAATGAGCACATTTTCAATTTTTTTAGTTTTAATGACAATAGTTTGTTTTCTATTGATCGTAGTTATCATGGTACAAAATCCTAAAGGAGGCGGATTGTCTTCTACTATCAGCGGAACGCAGATGTTAGGTGGAGTACAAAAAACAACTGACTTTTTAGATAAAAGTACATGGACTTTAGCTACTGTTTTAATTGTGTTAATTTTACTTTCTAGCTTAAGTTTCTCTGGATCTTTAAGTGATACTGAATCTAAAATCATTGAAAAAACTGAAGCTCCTGCAAACACACCTGCAGCTCCAGCACAAGGAAATACTCCTGCTCCAGCAGCACCAGCAACTAAATAATCTTAGTTTAATATAAAATCTAATGCCAGCCTGTCAAAGCTGGCATTTTTTTTAGGAAAAAATGTCAGCTTTGACAGGCTGGCACAATTTCTGAAAGTTTATAGAACATAAAAAAAACGTATAACTTATAATAATATAAAATCATGGCTTTAAACATTAAACCGCTTTCAGACCGCGTACTTATTGAGCCTGTTGCAGCTGAAACCAAAACTGCCTCAGGTATTTTTATTCCTGATACTGCAAAAGAAAAACCACAAAAAGGAACTGTAGTTGCAGTAGGAAACGGATCTAAAGATCATACAATGACTGTAAAAGTTGGAGATACTGTTCTTTACGGAAAATACGCAGGAACAGAGCTAAAACTTGAAGGCACTGATTACCTAATCATGCGTGAAGACGACATCTTAGCGATTATCTAAAAAACATTATTGTATTAAGTACGGAGTATTTAAAATTAAGAACTTCATTAACTTGAAACAAATCAAACTTTAAACAAAAAATTAAAATGGCAAAAGATATAAAATTTGATATTGAAGCACGTGACGGATTAAAACGTGGTGTTGATGCATTAGCAAATGCTGTAAAAGTAACTCTTGGACCAAAAGGTCGTAACGTAATCATTGGGAAATCATTTGGTGGACCAACTGTTACTAAAGATGGTGTTTCTGTTGCAAAAGAAATCGAATTAAAAGACCCATTAGAAAACATGGGTGCACAAATGGTGAAAGAAGTTGCTTCTAAAACCAATGATTTAGCTGGAGACGGAACTACAACGGCTACAGTCTTAGCGCAGGCTATCGTAAAAGAAGGTTTGAAAAACGTTGCTGCAGGTGCAAATCCAATGGACTTGAAACGTGGAATCGACAAAGCTGTTGAAACTATCGTGGCTGACCTTGCAAAACAAGCTAAAGTTGTTGGAAGTGATTCTGACAAAATCAAACAAATCGCTTCTATCTCTGCTAATAATGACGAAGTTATTGGTGAATTAATCGCTACAGCTTTCGCTAAAGTTGGAAAAGAAGGTGTTATCACTGTTGAAGAAGCTAAAGGAACTGACACTTTCGTTGACGTTGTTGAAGGAATGCAGTTTGACAGAGGATACCTTTCTCCTTACTTTGTAACAAATCCTGAGAAAATGGAAGTTGAATTAGACTCTCCATACATCTTATTATACGACAAAAAAGTATCTTCTTTAAAAGAATTACTTCCAGTTTTAGAGCCAGTTGCTCAATCAGGAAAACCATTATTGATTATCGCTGAAGACGTTGACGGTGAAGCGCTTTCTACTTTAGTAGTAAACAAATTAAGAGGTGCTCTTAAAATTGCTGCTGTAAAAGCTCCAGGTTTTGGAGACAGAAGAAAAGCAATGTTAGAAGATATCGCAATCTTAACTGGTGGAACTGTAATTTCTGAAGAAAGAGGTTATACGCTAGAAAATACAACTATCGAAATGTTAGGAAACGCAAAAAGAGTTTCTATCGATAAAGACAA
>NZ_CAMLIX010000220.1 GCF_946479975.1 uncultured Flavobacterium sp. | reverse complement strand
CACCAACATTTGCGAGCGTTCAATTCAATCAAAGTACTATTGTTTGGTATACAGCTTTAAACGGCGGAACATCAATTCCATCCACAACAGCTTTAACAACTGGACAATACTTTGCAGCAATTTCAGATCCTGCTACAGGTTGTGAGAGTGTTACAAGATTGACGGTAAATGTTGTAGTAACAGATCCGTTAACACCAACAACAAATAGTGCAGCGCAGACTTTCTGTTCAGGAACTAATCCAACAGTAGCTAACATTCAGGTAAATGAAAGCAATGTGGTTTGGTATACAACACAAACAGGAGGAACGGCTTTGGCTTCTACAGCAGTTTTAACAACAGCAAATTATTTTGGAGCAATAAAAGATCCTGCAACAGGCTGCGAAAGCAGTGTAAGATTACAAGTTGCAGTTAGAGTTGGAAACACAATAAATCCAACTACAAACAATGCGGCTCAAACTTTCTGTTCAACAAATGCGTCAACAGTTGCAAATATTCAAGTAAACGAAAGTAACGTAACTTGGTACACAGCTGCAACAGGAGGAACTGCACTTCCAGCAGGAACGGTACTTACTTCTGGAATTTATTTCGGAAATATTGTAGATGCTGCAACAGGTTGTGAAAGTACAACACGTTTACAAGTTACTGTTACGGTGGTTAATCCAAGTACTACACCTACAACTAATAGTGCTACACAAAACTTCTGTACTTTAAATACACCAACGGTTGCTAATATTCAAGTGAATGAAGCAAACGTAGTGTGGTACAGAACAGCAACAGGAGGAACAGCGATTCCTGCAACAACAGCACTTACAACAGGTATTTATTACGGTGCAGTTGCTAGCGCAATTGGCTGTGAAAATCCAAATAGACTTGCCGTTACAGTAAATGTAAATACACCTGGTGTAATTACAACGCCTAGAACAGCTCAAACATTCTGTTCTTCTGCATCGCCAACTTTAGCTAGTATTGTAGTTAATGAGCAAAATGTAGTGTGGTATGCAACAGCAACTGGCGGAACACCATTGGCTGCGAATACGCCGCTTACAGCAACTACGTACTATGCAGGTGCATTGGTTAATACATTGAATGGCTGTGATGCTGGTCCGAGATTACCAATTGCTGTTTCATTTGAAAACGATGCAACCTATCAAATTGCAACAACAGATGACACTCCATGTGTATTTAAAGGAGTGACTTATTCAATTGCAAATGGAAAATCTAATTATGTATGGACAATCAACGGTGGTACTATTGTTACCGGTGGAGGTACAGCAGACGGATCTGTAACCGTTTCATGGTCTGATGTTGGCCCAGGAACAGTTTCTGTGACGTATACTAATACTTGTGATGAAAGAACAACAAAAACATTAAATGTTAGTGTAACTAGCTGTTCAGATTTAACGATTACTCACACAGTAGATAATCCAACTCCAAATTTTGGTGATAAAGTAACATTTACAATCACGGTAAATAATGTTGGAGAAGGAGATTTCATCAATACAATTGTTAGTGATTTACTTCCTAGCGGTTTAGAATTAGTAAGTTCATCTGCAACTTCTGGAATCTATGATCCAACTACACAACTTTGGACAATACCAAGATTAAATGCTGGTCAAAGTGTGGTGTTGACAATCGTTGCAGAAGTATTGCCAAGCGGAAATTACACAGTTGTTGCAACAGTAGAAACTTCAACTCCATTAGATGTTGATGCCTCAAATAATTCAGCTTCAGTGACTTTAGAACCAATTTGTTTGACTGTTTACAATGAGTTTACACCAAATAATGACGGAAAAAATGATCTGTTCAGAATTGATTGTATCGAATCTTATCCAAACAACGAGTTGAAAGTATTTAACAGATACGGAGCGTTAGTGTACAGCAAAGCGCGTTATGAAAATGATTGGAACGGAACTGCAAATGTATCTGGAGTTGTTAATAGAGGAGATATGCTGCCAACAGGTACTTATTTTTATGTGATAACCATTGGAGATGGAACGGTTAAAAAAGGCTGGTTGTCTATTATGAGATAATCTACTTCTATTAATCAAATTAATTAAACTAAATAAGTATCGTTATGAAACTATATATAAAATCATTAGAAACATATTTCATTTTAATATGTTCTCTTATCTCAGTTTGTGCCACAGCACAGCAAGAGCCTCAATATACACAGTATATGTATAATACAATGTCGGTGAATCCAGCTTATGCTGGGTCTACCGGCACTACCGAAGCAGCACTTTTATACCGTTCGCAATGGGTCGGAATTTCTGGAGCACCGCAAACGCAGTCATTCTCAATTCATTCTCCACTTCGAAATGAAAAAATAGGTTTAGGATTGAGTGTTGTAAACGATAAAATTGGTCCTTCTGATGAACTCTATTTTGATGGAAACTTCTCTTATTCAATTCCTTTAGGATATGAAAAAAGACTTGCTTTTGGTTTAAAAGCAGGAGCAAGAATGTTAAACATCGATTGGTCTAAAGGAAGATATTATGACAGCGATGATGTACTGTTAAATCAGAACATCAATAATCAAATGAAACTAGCAGTTGGAGCCGGTATTTATTACTATACAGATAAATGGTATGTAGGACTTTCTGTTCCAAGTTTTATGAGAAGTAATTATTATGATGATGTTCAAGAATCTATAGATTATGATCGTCTGCACTATTACTTAATGGGAGGTTATGTTTTTGATTTGAATCCAAATTTGAAATTTAAACCAGCATTTCTAGTAAAAGCAGTAAGCGGTGCGCCACTTACAGCAGATGTATCGGCAAATTTTATGATTCAAGAAAAGTTTGTCATAGGGGGATCGTATCGAACAGATGATTCTGTGAGTATTTTGGCAGGTTTTCAAGTAGCACCAAGTTTTTATCTAGGATATGCTTTTGATTATACTGTCAGCCAATTGAATAAATACAATGATGGTTCTCATGAAATCATCTTGCGTTATCAATTTGTTCAAAAACAGAGCAAAATCAAATCTCCTCGATTCTTCTAAAAATAAAACCTATGAGAAAACTATATATCCTTAGTTTAATTTTGAGCGTTACGTTTAGTTTCGCTCAAAAAACTAATTTGAAGCAGGCCGATGCTTTGTTTCGAAATTTTTCCTACTTAGATGCTTCAAAGGCTTATGAAGAATGTTTGGCGAACATAAAAAATCCGTCAGCGCAGACTTTAAAAAATGCTGCAGATTCCTACTACTTCATTTCAGATTCGAGAAATGCACTTAAGTGGTATAAAAAGTTGTATGAAGTACAAGGAAATAATTTGACTGATATTTACTATCTGCGTTATATTCAATCGATGAAAGCCGTTATGGATTACGATCAAGCAGACAGAACCACAAAAGAATATTTAGATAAAAAAGGCGATAAAAAGGAAATCAACAGATATGTTGCCCAAAAGAAATATATGGACAGTGTAGCTAAAGCAAAACCTCTTTATACCATTAAAAATTTAGATATTAATACCAGTAAATCAGATTTTGGAGCTACTTTTTTTAAGGAAAATGTCGTATTCACATCAGCTCGTGATACAACTAAATTCAGCGAAAAACTCTACACTTGGAACAATCAGCCTTTTTTAAACTTGTATTTAGCAGAAAGAAATCCTGCAGATGGAAGCTTGTTTAATGAAACGGTTTTTCTTCCAAATGTAATGACCAAATATCATGAAGCTACCGCAAGTTTTGATAGTCAGGGAAAAACCATTTATTATTCTACTAATAATGTAAAGAAAAATAAATTGGTTGTTGATGATGCTAAAATCAACAATTTTCAAATTATTAAAGGAGCAATCGTCGACAATAAACTAGAAAACCCACAGAAAGTATTTTTTGACAGCGATGATTATTCAGTGGGACATCCTTCCTTAAGTGAAGACGGAAAATGGCTTTTCTTTGCTTCAGATATGCCGGGCGGATTTGGAGAAACTGATTTGTATGTAGTGAAAATTGCTGCTGATGGAACGATGAGTTCTCCTTTAAATTTAGGACCAACGATTAATACAATTGGTAACGAAGTATTTCCTTTTTATGAAAATGGGACTTTATACTTCTCTTCTGATGGACATTACGGCTGGGGAGATTTAGATGTTTACGAAAGTAAATTTTTGGCCGATGGAAATTTTACAACACCAAAGAATCTCGGAGCGCCGGTCAATAGTAATAAAGACGATTTTTCGTTTATAATTGACAGAACAAATTCGTATGGTTATTTCTCTTCAAATAGAGCAGGAGGAAAAGGCGATGATGATATTTATTCTTTTGTAAAAGGAAAACCTGTTTGTAACCAAAGTATTTCTGGTGTAGCGGTAGACAGAAAAAGTAAAAAACCGTTGACAGACGTTACGATTTTGGTTTATAGTTCTTTCAGCGAAGTTTTAGGTGAAACTAAAACCAATTATGAAGGAAAATATGCGATAGAAGTTCCTTGTAATAAAGTGGTTAAAATGATTGCCGCAAAACCAAATTACAGCAGCGATGATAAAACTGTTGAAACAACTGGTAATAATGGTGGTGAAATTACAAACGTTAATTTTGAATTGAGTAACTACGACGACTTAGTTGTAAAAAAACAAGGTGTTGAAAAAGTAGATGTAAATCCGATTTATTTTGATTACGATAAATCTGATATCACGCCAAAAGCTGTAGAGGAATTGTCTAAAGTAGTTTTTGTTATGCAGAAATTTCCAAACATCAAAATTAAAATCGAATCACATACTGATTCTCGCGGAAAAGACGCTTATAATTTGAAATTATCAGACAATAGAGCCAAATCGACTAGAGATTATATCTTGAGTCAAGGCATTGATGCTTCTCGAATTGAAAGCGCAATTGGCTATGGCGAAAGCCGATTAATCAATAAATGTAAAAATGGTGTTAAATGTACAGAAGAAGAACACGTTTTAAATAGACGTTCGGATTTTATCATTATTCAAAAATAGTTTTATATTTTTACTGTAAAATATTGATTATCAATAAGTAAAAATATAAATCGATAAAACCATTTGGAAGTTGGTTTGTTTAATTCTTTTTTTGAGAATAATGGACAAGGAGAAAATCAGACTGCATGAATTTGCAGTCTGATTTTTGATTTTTAAAACTTTCACTTTTTGTGCTTTCGAACAAAAATAAATTCTAATTTTGATATACAGTTTATCACAATTATAATTTTAAATTTTTTATGAGTATTCAAGAAAGCATTCAAACATTACGAAATGAACTTAATCAGCACAATTACAATTACTATGTGTTAGATAATGCCACAATTTCTGATTACGATTTTGATATTAAACTGAAAGAACTTCAAGATCTGGAAAACAAACATCCAGAGTTTTTTGATGAAAATTCGCCAACACAAAGAGTTGGTGGAGCAATTACCAAAAATTTTAAAACAATACCGCATCAATATAGAATGTATTCTTTGGATAATTCTTATTCTAAAGAAGATTTACTCGATTGGGAAAATCGTATTCAAAGAGTTCTTGGAAACGTTAATTTGCAATATACCTGCGAATTAAAGTATGACGGAGCTTCTATTAGTATTACCTACGAAAACGGAAAATTAGTTCAAGCGTTAACACGCGGTGACGGTTTTCAAGGTGATGAGGTAACCAATAATATTAAAACTATAAAATCGGTTCCGCTTCATTTAAAAGGTAATTATCCAGATAAATTTGATATTCGCGGCGAAATCATTCTGCCATTTAAAGGTTTCGAAAAGATGAACCAAGAATTGATCGAAATTGGCGAAACTCCGTATTCAAATCCAAGAAACACGGCATCTGGAAGTTTAAAATTGCAAGACAGCGCTGAGGTTGCAAAGCGTCCGTTAGAATGTTTATTGTATTTTGTAACAGGAAATAATCTTCCTTTTTCTTCACAATTTGAAGGACTAGAATCTGCCAGAGATTGGGGGTTCAAAGTACCAAAAGAAGCCAAGCTAGTCAATAACATGCAAGAAGTTTTTGACTTTATAGATTATTGGGATGTTCACCGCCATAATCTTCCTTACGAAACTGACGGCGTTGTTATAAAAGTAAACAGCATTCAGCATCAGGAAGAGTTAGGATATACAGCAAAATCGCCTCGTTGGGCAATGGCATATAAATTTAAATCGGAGCAGGTTTCTACCAAATTAAAATCAATTTCGTATCAAGTGGGTAGAACGGGAGCGATCACGCCTGTTGCCAATTTAGAGCCGGTACAACTTGCTGGAACTATTGTAAAAAGAGCGTCTCTACATAATGCCGATCAAATTGAGAAATTAGATATTAGAATAAATGATACCGTTTTTGTAGAAAAAGGAGGCGAAATTATTCCGAAAATCATTGCTGTAGATTTAGAAAAACGTCCAGAAAATTCAGAAAAAACACATTATATTTCATACTGTCCAGAATGTCAGACAGAATTGGTTCGAAATGTGGGCGAGGCAAATCATTATTGTCCTAATTTTTACGGCTGTCCGCCGCAGATTATCGGAAGAGTGCAACATTATATTTCAAGAAAAGCAATGGATATTGAAGGACTTGGAGGAGAAACTGTAGCTTTACTTTTCAAAAATGATTTAGTACATAATTATGCTGATTTATATGAATTGAAAGTAGAAGATATTCTTCATTTAGAAAGAATGGCTAAAAAATCTGCTGAAAATCTGGTAAATGGAGTTCAGAAATCAAAAGAAATTCCTTTCGAGAGCGTATTGTTTGCATTAGGAATTCGTTTTGTTGGCGAAACTGTTGCTAAAAAATTAGCGAAACATTATAAGAATATCGACGCTTTGAGCCAGGCTTCTTTAATGGATTTAGTTTTGGTTGATGAAATTGGAGAAAGAATTGCAAAAAGTGTAATTGAATTCTTTGAAAACGAAGAAAACCGAAAAATTATTGAGCGCTTAAAAGGCTACGGAATACAATTTGAAATTGAAGAAAAAGTAAATCCAGATGCAACTGATAAATTTGTTGGAAAAACATTTGTAGTTTCTGGCGTATTCAGCCAATTTTCGAGAGATGAGCTTAAAAAAGCTATTGAAGACAATGGAGGAAAAGTCGGAAGCTCAATTTCTGCAAAAACAGATTTTGTTGTAGCAGGAGATAATATGGGACCGGCAAAATTAGAAAAAGCAACCAAATTAAATATTGCCATATTATCTGAAGAAGATTTTATAAGGAAACTAAATGAAACCGAATAAACCGTCGTTAATTTTGTTTTTTTCAGCCTTGTTGTTTACAATTATTTTCGATTGTATACAACAAGATTTTCTTGCGACTTATGCTAAAGCGATTGTACTTCCTGCAATCTTTATCTACTTTTTAATAAGTACCGAGTTTCAAATTGGGAAAACAGAAGGCGTCATTTTCTTCTTTTGCTTTATAGGTCAGGTTTCAGATTTAATGGATATGGAACTGGCGGCTATTTTTAGTTTTCTTACGGTTTACCTTTTGCTGATATTTATATTTCTTAAGGAACACGATAAAATACATTTAAGAAAAAGAGACATATTACCAATTTCTATTGTAGTAGTTTTTATAGTCTATTTATTGATTTCTGTCCTAAGTTTAAAACTTGGCAGTATGATGAGGTTCAACTTTGTGTACATTTTGTACGGAATTGTACTGAGTGTAATGGGTTATTTCTGCTTTGTCAATTATATAACAAGAGGAACTCATATTACGCTCCTCATGTCATTAATGGCGGTGAGCTACATCTTTTCAGATATCTTCTATATTTTTAATGAATATTTCTCGTATTCCATCGTTTTGGTTTTAATACGAGATATAACTCAAATTCTGGCTTATTACTTTATGGTAGAATACTTTTTAGAAAAAGCCAGAATTCAAAATAATCCTATACAACAATAGTAGTTCCTTGGTTGGTGTGCGCTTTATCTTTATCAAAATAAAAGTCGATACGGCCTAAATTGATTCCGTAGCAGCCAACTTGGTTTACTAAAACTTCTTTGCCTTCCTTGTTTTTCACAA
>NZ_CAMLIX010000219.1 GCF_946479975.1 uncultured Flavobacterium sp. | reverse complement strand
TCGTTTCAGCAACAAACTTCCTGTCAGAACTTCCCCAACGTTTGTCTTTTTTTAATGCTCTTGCTACCACTTTATCGGCATATTCTCCTTCATTGAAAATTGCATTCAAAGAGTCGATGGTAGTATAAACTAAATTTCTGTGTAATCTCATTTCTATAATTTGAGTTGCAAAGGTACTATTAATTGATTGAAAGTTAAATTTTTAATGCTGAATCTTATTTCTGATTCTCATTAAAATAAAAAACACTCTAATAAAGAGTGTTTTTTAAAATATTTTTTAAAGGCTTTATTCTTTCGGAACAATACGCGTTAATCCAATATTTTCTGGAGCATGAAGCACCATTGGGAATTTTTCGACTTTAACAGAACTACTATCCAGACCAAAAGCTCTTTCTTCAGACAAACTCAGTTTTTTGATGAAGAAGTAAGAGTTCATGATAATGTTTTCATGCCATCTTAAATCATTGTCGTTTGATAAGAATTTCTCAGACAATACAAATTTAAAGTCTCCAATAATATTGTTTTTGTTTAGAGATTCGTAACGGCTCGTAATATCTACTTCACCACGTTTTACCATGTCTTTGATAACTTCTCTAAACATCAAATTGATTTTTGTTGGCTCTCTAAAACCTAAATTGAAATCAATTCTGTAAATGTCATCTTTAGCGATTTCAGTTACTTTATATTGTGTTTTATAAGGTTCAGTTAAAATATTTACGTGAACAAACCAGTAAATATCTGCACGTTTTGGACGCTTCTGTAAGATTGAATAAATGATTTTTTGTTCCAATTCATCAACACGATTTGCGTTTGTCATATAAACTAAATGCGTTGCATATTTCGGAATCGATAAATCTTGGCTTAACTCAACTAAAACTTGTTTGTAATCATCAAGTTTGACAATTTTCGTGTAGCTTTTGTTGATTTTTTTAGCTAAATACCAAATGGTCATTACAGAAATCAACATACTTGCAATGATTAATGTAACGTAACCACCTTCGGCAAATTTGGTAATATTAGCGAATAAGAAACTAAATTCAATTAAAAGATAAATTGTAATCAATGGAACCATGAAATACAATTTTACACGCTTCATGATCAAATAATAATTCAATAAAATCGTAGTCATGATCATGCACAGAATAATGGCAAGACCATAAGCATGTTCCATATTTCCTGATTTTTCGAAGTGTAAAACAATTCCAACACAACCAAAAAACAATAACCAGTTGATTGACGGAATATACAATTGACCTTTTACTTCCGTAGGATATTTGATTTTTACTTTTGGCCAGAAATTCAGACGCATTGCTTCATTTATCAAAGTAAATGAACCACTAATAAGCGCTTGAGAAGCAATAACAGCAGCTAAAGTTGCCACTACAATTCCGAATGGTAAAAACCAATGCGGCATAATTAAGTAAAACGGATTTCCATTTTCTCCGCCTAATTGGCGTAAAGTGCTTCCTTCGTGATGAATTAAATAAGCAGCTTGACCGAAATAATTTAAAACTAACGTAGTTTTTACAAAAATCCAGCTTATTCTGATGTTTTTTCTACCACAGTGTCCCATGTCAGAATACAATGCTTCGGCTCCAGTTGTACATAAAAATACAAAACCAAGAACAAAGAAACCATCAGGATGAATAGATAATAAATGATAAGCGTAATATGGATTAATTGCTTTAATTACTTCTGGATAATGCAATACTTGAATCATTCCTAAAGTTCCCAGCATCGCAAACCAGATCAGCATCATTGGTGCAAAGAATTTTCCAACCAATTTGGTTCCGAATTGCTGAATTGTAAATAAAACAAACAAGATTGAAATTACAATATACACAATAGTTTGTGTCTGCATTTTCGGATAAAATGCCCTAATTCCTTCTACAGCAGATGATATAGAAATTGGCGGTGTTATAATTCCGTCTGCAAGCAAGGCACTTCCTCCAATAATGGCGGGGACAATAAGCCATTGAATTTTAGTTTTCTTGACTAATGCGTATAGTGCAAAAATTCCTCCTTCACCATGATTGTCTGCACTTAAAGTAATAAGTACATATTTTATTGTAGTTTGTAATGTAAGTGTCCAAAACACACAAGAAATACCTCCTAAAACAATATCGGCATTAATAGTATGATCGCCCAAAATAGCCTTCATTACATACAAAGGAGAGGTTCCAATATCTCCATAAATAATCCCCAAAGTAATCAACAAACCCCCAATAGACAACTTACTATGTAAGTTTTTATGCGATGCGCTCATGTATATTTTTATAAAAGACGGTTGCAAATTTACTCTTTTAAAACAAATTAGCCGCTATTATAATTAAAAAGATAAAAAAAAGCACAATCGAAGGATTGTGCTTTTATATTATTTAAAAAATGGAACTTTATTTTATTATCTTCTTCCGTTTCCGCCGCCACCTCTAGAGTTTGAACCAGACTCTCTTTGAGATTGGCCACCGCCTCTAGAATCTTGACCTCCTCTAGATGTTTCCTGACTTACTCTTGGAGATTCTGAACGCTGCTGTGCTTGCTGTGGTCGTGCAGAAGTTTCTCTACTTTGATTATCAGATCTGTTTTGAGAATATGTTCTTGAATTCTCTGCTCTTTGACTTGAATTCTCTGCTCTTTGAGTTGACATGTCACGGTTAGAGTAAGTTCTGTTTTCATAATTTCCTCTTGAAGTAACACCTGAATTAGTATTTCTAGATTCAGTTCTTGGTGTGTTTTCAACTCTTAACGGATTGTTTGGTCGAGATGAATTATCACGATTTACGGTTCTTTCTGTGCTTCTGTTATCTGTTCTATTAGTAGAATTGTATGTTCTATCGTTAGAATTTCTGTCAAGAGAACCTCTATTTGTTGTCGTTCTGTTTTCAGCGTAATTTCTGTTTGAAATTCTACCGTCAGAAGATGCAGGTCTAGATGTATTTCCTCTGTTTGTGTTGTATGTATTTCTATTTGCGTCTCTGCTTGCTACACGTCTTTGATCCAAATCATATCTGTTATTTACATTAGAATGTCTTTGAGCAAAACTATTATTTGGTCTCATTCTTTCGTAACCATAAGTACGTCTTGTTTCATAAATTGCAGGAGCTCTGTAACTTCTTCTAACATTTACATAATTGTAGCTGTTATGAACGTTGATGCAAACATTTACGTTATTTCTATATCTGTAAACTGGATATGGCGCCCAAGCTGCATAATATGTTGGGTAATAACCCCAATAGAAAGTTGAATAATATGGTCTGTAATTATTTACCCAAAAAGAAGTATAAATTACTGGAGCAACGCTGTAAACTGGCTCATAGATGTAGTTTGAACCATATAAATAAGAGTTTCCTACTACTTGCACACTCACTTTGTTGTAATTGTCTCTTTCTACATCAATAGTGGCGATGTCTTGGTAAACATCACGGTCTAAAACCGCTTGAATAATTACAACGTGAGTTCTGTCTTCTACAGACTCAATTACACGTAAGTAATCAACCTGATCATCACCATTTAAATCTAGGTTTGAAATTTGATATTTTGGATCATTCAATCTTCTTTCAAAATCTTGAAGATTTGCAGATTCTCCAAACATAGAAGCAACGGCTCGTAAATCTAAATTATCGCTGATATCTGAGTTTTTTGCGTATACCGTAGTCTGGCTTTGTGCTGCACAAGAACCAAAAACTATTGCTGTAAACACTATTAAAAGTAATTTCGTTTTCATGACTAAATCATATTAAATTATTTGTATAACAGAATATCCAATTACTGTGCCACAAATTTTTTTATAAGTCTCTTGGTTTGTAATGTGTAGTCAATCAGTCAATTGTGTTTTTAATATCGTTATTTTAGTTGAATTGATTATAAAAAGGATATTATTTTGTGTTTTTTTTAATTAGACGAAACGTTTTTGAGATATTATAAATAATCGTATTTTAGCATTAACCAAATTTTGATTTCTTATGAAAAAACTAGTTTTATTTTGTGGTATTTTAATTTTATTGATGTCTTTTGGAACATTTAATTATAATGCCAAAGCAGCTTATTACAACGGTTTTACATCAATGACGGTTGATACTTTGTTTAAAGATAAAATTAGTATTAGAGCTATTTTAATAGATAAAAATAAAGTTTGGTATGGAGCAGATAATTCTCGTTTTGGTTATTATGATTTAATTAAAAAACAGAAATTTGAAGAACATATTTATCGCGATACACTTAATCTAGAATTTAGAAGTATTGCGCAGACTACAAAAGCTGTTTTTTTATTGAGTGTCTCAAATCCGGCATTACTTTATTCGGTGTCTAAAAAAGACGGTAAAGTTAAATTAGTTTACAAAGAGATTAATCCAAAGGTTTTTTACGACAGCATGCAGTTTTGGAATGATAAAGAAGGCATCGCAATTGGAGATCCTACTGAAGATACTTTTTCTGTTATTGTAACACGTGATGGAGGAGAAACTTGGACAAAGTTATTATCTGATAAACTCCCTACAAATGCTACTGGCGAAGCGGCTTTTGCTGCTAGTAATACTAATATAGTAATAAAAGGAAATGATACATGGCTGGTTTCGGGCGGAAAAAAAGCGCGCGTTTTTTATTCTCCGGATAAAGCAAAAACATGGAAGGTTATAGAAACTCCAATTGTTCAAGGAAAACAAATGACGGGAATTTTTACTGCAGATTTTTACGATTCTAAACAAGGTTTTATAGCGGGAGGCGATTATGATCTTCCGAATAAAAAGAATGATAATAAAGCTTTTACAAAAGATGGTGGTAAAAGCTGGGAATTGATTGGGCAAAACATGGGATTTGGTTACGCTTCATGCGTTCAATATGTGCCTGGTGGAAACGGAAGAGAAATAGTTTGTGTAGGTTCTGAAGGAATTCAATATTCTCAAAACGGAGGAGAAAACTGGATGCAATTGTCTACAGATACAAAACTTTTTACCATTCGTTTTATAAATAGAAACACTGCAATTGCAGCGGGACATAATAAAGTGGTTCGACTTAATTTTAAATAAAATAGTAAAGCCCCTAAATAATAAAGTAAGTATTATTATATAGGGGCTTTACCGCTGTTGTTTCTTTTAAATCTTAATCTTTGTTGCCTTTGTCTCTATATTGTTGCAGCAACTTTCTGTTAAAATCGTCTTCTGATTTTTTAAGGAGTAATATTTTCTTCGGAGAAAGTACTTTTTTTACATTGTTCATGAATTTTTCACGAAGCTGGTATAATTCTTTATCCGTGCTTTCTATCTGAGATAATAATGTTGAAGCTTCTTTATCAGAAAGATTTTTAAGATTATCATCTTTTAATTTCTTCAGATAAGTTTTCATTTTCAAAAACTTCAATTCAAATTGCTTATCATCGTAAGCATTATAAATTGGCCAAAACTTTTCAGCTTCAGTTGAAGTTAATTCTAATTCTGTTGTTAAAAATGAAACTTTAAAAGCTTTGATTTTTTCACGCTTTTCATCAATTTTTCCATCTTGGGCTAAAACTGAAAAACTTATCAGAAAGAGTAGGAGTGGTAAAATAGTTCTTATTTTCATTGTTAAGTGGAGTTGAGTTACGATTGAGTTAATTTTGTTCTGAAATTAGATGTTCTATGTTTGGACTTGAGGCCAATAAATCTTCTAAGGTTTCGTCTTCCAAATTTACATTATTGCCTAATTTTTCAATATCATTGTCATTTAAATTTTGAATTAAATCGTACTGACTAATATTAGAATAAGATAAATAGGTTTCTAAAGTTGCTTCGTCAAGATCTGCCGAATTTGTGCTGTAATTATTCGCAATCGGAATTATTAAAGCAAAACCAATCAAAGCAGCGGCTGCAAGCGAAATTATTTTTTTACGCTTGTAGATCGGAATTACCTTCACTTCTTTTTCGTCTAAGTGTTGTAAAACTTTCTCTGAAAAATCATCAAAATAATTTTCCGGAGTTTTAAATCCAGATTTTATTTTTGGTTCGTTTTCTAATTTAAATGTTTTCATAATACTTATAAGATAGATTTAGTTACAAAAGGTTTAATTTGATGTAACATATAATTCAATTTTTTTTACCGCATGATGATAAGAGGCTTTGAGAGCTCCAACAGAAGTCCCTAAAATATCTGCAATTTCTTCATACTTTAATTCTTCAAAATATTTCATTTTGAAAACCAGCTGTTGCTTTTCTGGAAGTGTTACAATTGCTTTTTGAAGTTTGATTTGAATTTCATCTCCGTCAAAATAAACATCAGCTTTTAAATTGTCGATTGTTTTATTCTGCAGCTCTTCAGATGAAATACCGCTTAATTTTGCTTTTTGAGATAAAAAAGTCAAAGCTTCATTTGTAGCAATACGATACATCCAAGAGAAAAGTTTACTTTCGCCTTTAAAGTTTTTAAGATATTGAAAGACTTTTACAAAAGTATTTTGCAAAACATCGTCTGCATCATCATGATTCAAAACAATGTTTCGAATATGAGAATACAAAGGTCTCTGATAATCAGACAAGAGCTTTTGAAACGCGCTATTCTGCGTTTCTGGATTTAATAATTGTTTTATAAATTCCTTCTCGTCTATCAAACTTTTTGTTTTGTAAACCTTCTCTTTATATAAGTTAGACTAAATTTAAAACAAAAGGTTTAATAAGGCTTAAAAATTTAGAATTCAGACTGTTCCTCTTCTTTTACAGGAGTTTGAGCTGGAGCAGTAGCAGGTTTAGCAGGTTTATGTTTAACAGGTTCTGCTTTTGGTTCTGTCTTCGTTTCCGTTTTTGGTTCGCTTTGAGTTTCACCAGTTGGTGCTGGAGCATAAGATGGTGATGGTTCAGCTGTAACAGGAACTTCTTTTGGTACAATTGGGAAATAGATTTCAGTTACCAATTTAGAAGATTCTTTTACGTCGAGTCTGCTAAGAGTCCAGACTTCTAGATGTGACCAGCTAAGTTGAGGTGTAATTTTTCCGTTGTTTATAAAAGCTGTCGTTTTAGCAATAGCTTCATTTTTATGTGAATAATCTCCTGTAAGTGTAGTTTTTACTGCATCAAAACCGTTTAGTTTTCCAGACAAAATATCACTTCCTGAACTAATAGAAATTTCTTTATTAATTGGTAAACAAATTGAAATTTTTGCTAAACCAGTTTTGGTATCGTACGTATGGTAAATTATAAAAGGTTTTCCGCTTGCAGATAATCCGTTTGTTTCACTAAAATGAATCAGTTTCGGAATTACAATTCTCGCGTTTTTATTTACTTTTTCGATCTCGCTTGTAAAAGTCTGGCGAATGTAAGGAGTCTCCGTTTTCTTTGTCAAACCGTCTACTTTTATGGCGTAGGTTTTAGTTTCGTAATCCAGATTTTTGTCAATATTAGCTAAACTTTTTTCGTAAATAGTACCAATAACTCTATCTGCGCCACCATGTAATGCAGTGTAAATTTTAAATAAAAAACTCATTGAACCTTTTCCAGTCCAAGTAACTTTGGTTTTTCCGTTTAAAGTATCTTTTAAGGTCCAAGAAACGTCTGCTTCTGTACCATCATATTTCATTTTTTGTTCAATGCGTTCCCCTTCTTTTGTTTTAAGAGTAATTGCATTTCCTTTTCCATCAGCTCCATCCCAGTAAAAAGAAGCACCATTTCCAATTGTTTTGTTTGGAAAAGTCATTTTTATAGAAGGATCCTCAACCGACCAAGATTCGAAATCTTCGTAATTTCTAAAATCATTAAGATAACTGTAAACCGTTGCACGAGGCGAATTGATTACTTTACTTCTTTCTACATCAAAAATTCCTTTTTGTGTAGCAACAAAAACGGTAAGAGCAACAAGACTTAATAACGCAAAAAGAAATAAATACTTAAGAATTTTCATTGATAGATTGTTTGGTTTCGTAAAGTTATAAATTTTATCCTGAGTCTTACTAATAACCCATAATTATTAGATTTTATTTTGTTGCAAAAATTACCAGTTTCCTAACGCGAGATTCAAAGCTTTGAAATTAACAGGCGAAGTAACGACAACTAAAAATGGTTTGTCTGAAGGAA
>NZ_CAMLIX010000218.1 GCF_946479975.1 uncultured Flavobacterium sp. | reverse complement strand
CAGAACAAATTGCTTTTCATCCAGGTCATGTTGTGCCAGGAATCGATTTTACAAACGATCCGCTTTTACAAGGAAGATTGTTTTCTTATACAGATACCCAATTATCGCGATTAGGAAGTCCTAATTTCCATGAAATTCCAATTAACAGAAGCGTTGCGCCTGTTCACAATAATCAACGTGACGGACATATGCGTCAGGAAATCAACAAAGGACGTGTAAGTTATCATCCAAATTCTTTGGGTGGCGGTTGTCCGTATCAGGCAAAAATTGCCGAAGGAGGTTTTTCAAGTTTTAACGAACGTGTAGATGCTCATAAAGTGCGCGCCAGAAGTGAAAGTTTTACAGATCATTTCGGACAAGCAAAATTATTTTTTAACAGCCAGACACCAGAAGAAAAAAGCCATATTGTAAAAGCGCTTCGATTTGAACTTGGAAAAGTAGAAACGACAGCAATTCGAGTAAGAATGCTTGGATTATTATCTCAAGTAGATACCGAACTTGCAGAAAAAGTAGCATTAGGTCTTGGTGCAACTGTTCCTCCAGTTTTAGAAAAACCAATCAACAAAGGCGTTTCTCCAGAAACAGAAGAAGCTGGAACTCAAGAACCACAAACTGTAAATCAAGCAGTTGAATCTTCGCAAGCTTTAAGCATGATTAAAAATCCAACAAATTCACCTACAATCGAATCTAGAAAAGTTGCGATTCTGGTAACAGACGGCGTTTCTGAAGCTTCTGTGATGAATATGAAAAATGCACTTAAAAAAGAAGGTGCAAAAGGCTGTGTGGTAGCACCGCATTTAGGCTCTGTAGTAACAGACAGCGATGGCGCTATTGCGGCAGAGTTTAGTTTCTTAACTGCTTCATCTGTATTGTTTGATGCTGTTTACGTACCACACGGATTAGGATTAAATGCATTGGCAGAAAATGAAGATGCACTTGAATATTTAAATGACGCTTATAAACACTGTAAAGTTATTGGTGCCGATGGAGAAGCTTCGGAAATTATCAGCGCTGCTCCTTTTGCAGGTAAAATTACAAATGATGATCCAGGCGTAATTGTAACTAGCGAAATCGCTACAGATTCTTTTGCTCAAGAATTTATCACGGCTATGACAATGCACCGTTTTTGGCAGCGTGAACCTAACTTATACAATTAATCACAAAAAAATAAAAAAATGAAAAATTCAGAAAAACAAGGTCAGACTAACGCGTCACAACCAAAAGCGTCTCAGTCAAAAGATATAAAAAACAATGCCAAGAAAAATAATTTTGTAGAACCAGCACCAGATGCGGCTACAGAATTGAAAGATTTATTTATTGACAGCTTAAAAGATATTTACTGGGCAGAAAATGCCTTAGTTGGCGCACTGCCAAAAATGGCGGCAAATGCATCTGCAGCAGGACTTTCGGGAGCAATTCTAGAACATCTTTCTGTTACTGAAAATCAGTTAGCGCGATTGGAACAGGTTTTTGAGTTATTGGGCGAAAAAGCCGAAGGAAAAAAATGCGAAGCTATGGCTGGATTATTAAAAGAAGGCGACAGCATTCTTCTAGAAACCGCTCCAGGCGCTGTACGTGATGCAGGAATCATTGCTGCTTCTCAAAAAATTGAACACTATGAAATTGCTACTTACGGAACTCTAGTTGCTTTTGCTAAAGCAATTGGTGAAAATGACGCTGCTAAATTACTAACGCAGACTCTTGCAGAAGAAAAAGAAGCAGATTGTATTTTAAACGATGTAGCATTAAACTTAGTAAACATCGTAGCTGCAGAATAAGGTTTTAATATTCTTTGGCTCAAAACATTTATAAAATAACTTTTAAAATACTGCGATATGAATTTAGAAGAAAAAGAAAATTACAATCTAGCAGATCAGAATTTTCAAAATAAAGAACCTTACGAAGATCCAGATATAGACATGCCGCCAACAGATCATCCAATTTCTGATAATGCAGAACCAGATTATGGCGACGACTTAGAAGTTAATGATCTGGCTACTGAAGACGCAGATGCTGATGAATTTGAGGATGACGACGACTTCGATGATGAAGATGACTTTGATGAAGACGTTGACAATGCAGATTTAGAAGATCTTGACGACGAAGACGGCACAGATCCAGATCGAAATTTATAATTAAAAAGAAACCCATCTAAAAATTAGATGGGTTTCTTTTTATAAGTTTTGTTTTTGTTTTTTTTCCTTACCTCCTTCAGCTTTTTGTTCTTTCTTGTTGTTCCAAAATTTAATAATGGAATCTAAAACTTGTTTGAATTTTTCTTCGCTATAAGGATTTATAAAATAACTCTGCGTAGGAACAGAGTAAGTGTCGATGATAAAACAATTAGGAAACAGAACGGAATAGAATAAACATGGACTATCTGATTTTTGACTAATATCTTTATGATGTTCCAAATTCTGATGTTTGCTGTCTTCCTGTAATTGAAGAATGTTGGCAAAAAATATAAAAGGCTTTTTATTACTCAATACTAATTCTTGATCTGCTTCTTGAAGGGTGTCAAAATAAAGCACTTCATTGTTTATGGATAATTCCAGAAATAGTTGAGCAAATAATTGGCGGTCCTCTATATTTTCTTCTATAATTATGATTGGCCCTTTCTTATCCATGCGATTTTTTTTAGGGGGTTATACTTAGAGAATTTACAAATATCAAGAGAATTAAATCATCAATTTATACAATTTCATTTCAGATGTTTCATAATTTCCATGTTTAACCTAAATTTTTAAGTCTAGAACCTTTCTAATATCAAAATCTCAAATGATTTAAAAGTTATTATAAAATTTAAATCAAAATTTTTAGATAATGGGAATTATATAAATCGAGAAAATAATTCTGTAAATAGCTGACGGTCTTAAATTTATCTTTGTAATCTCAATTTCTCACAAACAATTAAATATGAAAAAGTGTAGTGCCGTATTACTAATAATAGTTCTTACTTCAATTTTAAATTATAGTTGTGAACACCTTTGTGAAGATGAAAATGATTCTAGTTCTAGAAATCAAACAGAAGCATCCTTACATAAAATTGATAGTTTAAAAACATCGCAAATTGACTAAATAGAATACTCTAAAAATTTCAAGATATGGAAAATATAAAAACAAACATTGGCAAAAGCGCTTGCAGCATTTCTTATACTAAAATGTATCCTGGAGACAATAACGAATTAATTTGTGTGAAAGTCTATAAAGGAGATTGGGGACATTGGGATGAAAAACCAGAAACTGCCAATCAGAATATGGATGTTATTGCCGATTCTAACCGACTTGAGACTTCATACGGTAAAAGATAATTTTGAATTTTGATTCAAAAAAAATGAAGCTTTCTTTTTAAGAGAGCTTCATTTTTTTTTTGATTTGTTTTGAAATTAACGCCAACCCAGTTCTGGTGCTACATATTTCAATATAGAATCCAATACATGTACATTGTAATCAACGCCTAAAGTGTTTGGTATAGTAAGCAGTACCGTATCAGCTTCCTGAATTGCTTCATCTTTGGCCAGTTCTGCAACAAGTTTATCTGGTTCGGCTGTATATCCTTTTCCAAAGATAGCTCGTTTATCACTTTCGATATAACCAAAACTATCCGCATCTTTTCCTTGATTTCCAAAGTACATTCTGTCTTCGTCTGTAACCAATGCAAATATAGAACGGCTCACAGAAACCCTTGGTTCGTGTTTGTGTCCGGCCTTTTTCCAAGCTTCTTTGTATAATCTGATTTGTTCTGCCTGCTGAATGTGAAAAGGTTTTCCATTTTCGTCAAACTTAAGCGTAGAACTCTGCAGATGCATTCCGTTTTCTGCTGCCCAAATTGCAGTAGCATTAGACGCTGCACCCCACCAAATTCGGTTTCGAAGTCCTTCAGAATGTGGTTCTAAACGCAATAAACCCGGCGGATTTGGAAACATTGGATATGGATTTGGTTCTGCAAATCCTACTCCATCAAGTCTTTGCAAAAATTCTAGCGCTTTTCTACGCCCCATATCAGCATCCGTTTCTCCTTCCAAAGGTTCATATCCAAAAGAACGCCAGCCGTCGATAACTTGTTCCGGCGAACCTCTGCTGATTCCCAATTGTAAACGTCCCTCCGAAATTAAGTCAGCTGCACCAGCATCCTCCACCATATAAAGCGGATTCTCGTAACGCATATCAATAACTCCAGTTCCAATTTCTATTTTACTTGTTTTAGCTCCAATAGCAGAAAGTAAAGGAAACGGCGATGCCAGTTGTCGTGCAAAATGATGTACTCTAAAATAGGCACCATCTATACCAATTTCTTCGGCTGCAACTGCTAAATCAATAGATTGAAGAAGTGTATCTGCTGCTGTACGAGCCTTATAAGAAGGATGATTGGCCCAATGCCCAAACGATAGAAATCCTATATTCTTCATAAATAGCATTATTTGTAATTATAAACCCAAATATACGCATCATTATTGAGTTTTTCTGCGTTTGAATTTTAAGATTTAGCCAAAAATTGTCGCCTTTCATAAGGAAAGATTTTCATCTAATGCAACAAAAGAATAGAAATAATCAAAACGAAACAATTATTTAATGCAATATAGTTGCGTTATATTTCAAAATGTATTTAATTTATGCTCTACTAAATAAATCAAAATGAACAGACGCAGGTTTTTAAAAGGCTCATCAGTATTGGCAGGACTATTTACTCTTAGTCCATCCGTAATTCTTGCAAAAGATTTAGAAGAAATAACCAAAAAAGGAAAAAAAGCCAAAAACATCATTTTCCTAATCAGTGACGGAATGAGTACTGGAACGCTCCAAATGGCAAATCTTTACTCTCAGAATATTTTAGGGAAAAATGGAAACTGGATGAATCTTTATAAAGAAAATAAGGTTTCAAGAGCTTTAATGGACACAGCATCTGCAAGTTCTGTTGTTACAGACTCTGCTGCGGCAAGTTCGTCTTTTGGAGGTGGTCACCGCGTTAGAAACGGTGTTTTGAATGTGGGTGCAAATGGAGAAAAGTACCTTCCAATCTGGCAGAAATTTAAAAAAGCGGGTAAAAAAGCAGGATGCGTTACTACCGTTACCATAACTCACGCTACTCCTGCTGGTTTTTGTGTGAATTCTGACAGTAGAAATGCCGAAAATGAAATTGCAGAAATGTACGCCAACCTTGGTTTAGATGTTATGATGGGCGGCGGTGATGAATTTTTTAATGCTTCAAAAAGAGCTGATAAAAAAGACATTTATAAGATTTATGAAGAAAAAGGATATCAGGTTTTAAAAGAAAAATCAGATTTAGAAAACATTAAAAAAGATCAGAAAACACTAGGCGTTTTTAATACGGGAGCACTTCCCTACACGATTGACAGAAAAAATATTGAGGCATTGCAAAAGACACCAACTCTTGCAGAAATGAGCGCAGCTGCAATAAATCAGATGAAAGATCATAAAGAGGGTTTTGTTCTACTGATTGAAGGTGGAAAAGTAGACTGGGCAGCACATGCTAATGATATTGCCGCTTTGATTCATGATCAGCTGGCTTTTGACGAAGCGGTAAAAACGGCAATTGATTTTGCCGAAAAAGATCAGGAAACGCTTGTAATTATAACGACCGATCATGGAAATGCAAATCCTGGTCTTATTTACGGTGCAGATGCAACAAAAAATTTCAGCAGTATTGCCGATTATAAATACACCAACGAATATATTTTAAACGCAATTCATGCTGATTTTAATCTGCAGCAAATTAAAGACTGGATCCAAGAAACCAATAAAATCAGTTTGACAGATGATGAAGCCAAACATTTAAAGGATTTTTATTCTGGTCTTGAAAAACAAGAAGACGGTTTATACAATTATAAAAAACTGCCTTTTAAAGCGTATTCAGAAATTCAGAAAAAGCATAATAATGTGGGCTGGATCAGTATGGATCATTCTGGAGATTATGTGGAACTTGCTATGTTTGGTCCTGGAAGCGAATTATTAAAACCTTTTGTACAAAATATAGATCTTCATTATTTAATGCTGGAAGCTTCTATTGGAAAGGAAATTTAGTATTCAATAATAAAAAACAACTTGTTTACTCCTTTTAAACAAGTTGTTTTTCTTTTGGATCGTAAAGCATTGCCGTGCACAGACAATTTTTTCTTTCTTTACTAACTAATATTGGACAATTGATACAGCTTTTACAATTGTCCCAAAAACGTTCATCAGTAGGCAGTTCAGCATAAGTTACAGGTTCAAAGCCTAGTTCGTGATTCATTTTCATGACTGCTGATCCAGTTGTTAAACTAAAGATTTTTGCATTGGGATATTTTTCTTTGCTGAGTTCAAAAATCTTGGTTTTGATTTTTTTGGCAAGTCCGGTATGTCGAAATTCAGGTGCTACAATTAAACCAGAATTAGAGACAAATCTGCCGTTTTCCCAAGAAGAAATAAAAGAAAAACCAGCCCATCTCCCGTCTGATGCAAAAGCGATAATTGCTTCTCCTCTTTTCATTTTTGATTCTAATAATTCTGCTGAACGTCCAGCAATACCAGTTCCCCTTGCAATAGCTGATGATAAAGTAACTTCGCAGATTTGTTTGACCCAATAGGTATGAACAGATCTTGCTTTTTCGATACTAAAATAAATTGATTCTTGCGTTGCCACTGCGGGGAAAATTGCAGTTTTATCTTTTTTAAACACTATAGTTTTCATACTCTTTATGGAATTAAACTATTTGTGAAATCAATAAAAGCGCAATAAAGAACATTAGGGTAAATACCATTACATTGATTATCCTTTCTTTATTTTGTTTCGATTTAGTTGATACGTACTGTTTTGTAATTTCCTTGCTTCTTGTTTTGGTTTTCATCTGCTAAATATTTGATATTGCTATTAATTTGCGAATGACAAAAAACAAAGGGTGTACCAAAACATTAAAACAAAAATAAACATTTAGTAATCAATGAAATAAAAATAAAACATATTAATTCAAATACCATAAACCTATCAAAATGATACGCTCTATTTTCAAAATGATACGGTTTGGTCTTCAAAAAACTAAAATAAAAATATATTGTCTGGAAAAAATAATATATTTGTGCTCAACAAAGACAAAAATGAGAAACCAAATTATTTCCCTAATTATTAGCAATATTATTATCGACTGGTAGTAGTAAGGGGATTTTATATAAAAGTATAACAGTACAATTTTTAAAAACCTCCTTTATCGGGAGGTTTTTTTTTGAAATAAAATGAAGCATTCAATAGCAATTATTATTAGCACAATTATTATTCATCTCCCACGATGAGTCAGGATTGTATTGCATAATAGAAACCTTTCTCATTTAACTGAGAAAGGTTTTTTTTTGACTTAATTCAAAACACACCAAAAACTTAATCATAAAAATTTAAAACAATTCTATAACAAATATCTAATGAAAGAGCAATTCACTTTAACGTTTTACACCGAAGATCAAATGGGACTTATCAATAAAACAGCCGTAATTTTTTCACGAAGAAAAATTAGTTTTGAGAGTTTCAATATTTCTACTTGTGAAATTAGCGGTATGTACAGATTTACTATTGTGGTTACCGAAACGGCAGAAACAGTACGAAACTTAGCTTTACAGATGGAGAAAGTTATTGATGTTTATAAATGTTATTACAATTCCAATCAGGAAATTGTGTACACGCAGACTGCTTTATACAAACTTCCGACAGAAATGATTATAACAGAAAAGGTTAAGGATTTAATGAAAAAATATAACGCGCAATTTAAATCTTTGGAACGAGAGTATACGGTTTTTGAAGTGACAGCGCAAGAAATAGAACTTGATACTTTAACCGAATCTCTAAAAAACTACGGTCTTATAGAATTTGTCAAAAGTCCGCGTATTGCTTTGATCAAATCTGGAAAAGGTTTTAGAGATGAATTTGGCGAAGACTTTTGATTCTAGATTTAGAAATGAAATCACTTTTATCTTCGTGATAATGACAATAAAAAACTTGTATTTTATTTATCTAATGGCAGTATGAATTTAAAAGTACTGCCTTTACCGAGTTTGCTTTCTGCCCAGATTTCGCCTTGATGTTTTTTAATGAATTCGTTG
>NZ_CAMLIX010000217.1 GCF_946479975.1 uncultured Flavobacterium sp. | reverse complement strand
AATCTCCCAAGTAGTTTTACCCATTAATACATCTCTATCATCTACATAGCCATAAGCCAAAGGCTTGTCATTGTCTGAGATAAGCTGTGCAGGAGTTTTAAGTCCAATTTGTGCAGGTGTCTTCGCATTAAGCAAATTAGATTGCGCATTAGAAGTATAACTTCCGGCGATAGAAACAATAGCTATTAAAAAATTTCTTACTTTCATCATGATATCATTATAAGATATTGAACGTAGTTTTACCTACTTTATTATTGTATTTCGTAAATTACTGGAGCAGTTCTTGGCAATAAATAACTACCAGCTCCAACAAGTTTAGTTTTAATTTCAGAAATAGTAACTTGGTCTCCTTTACCTGCTCTTGAAAGTACTTGTTTACATTGTGCATTCATTTTGTTTCCTGAAACAACAACTGTAGGCTGTCCAGCAATTTTCATATTGAATCCAACAACATCTAAACCAACTTCAAAATCAAAATCAAGTAATTTAGCACCAATAGTAGCAATCTCTAAGTTAGATTTAGGACCTTTAACAACTCCCATTTCTCCTCTGATTGTTCCTGTTGGACCAGGAATACCTTTAATTCTGAATGTTTTCTTATCTGTTACTTTATCTCCATTAGGTAATGTACCTGTAACAGAAATTGTAGCTTCAGTACCTGAACCTGGGTTCATGTTATATTTTCCTGGTTTTCCAGCAGAAGATAATCCTGGAGCACTTGCATTGATTTTGTTAGCATCAACACCTGCAAAAGATACAGAGATTGGGTTAACAACACCTCTATATACTACATTCATTTTATCTGCAGAAATTGTAGCAGAGTTTGGTCTTGGAACTACAACATATTTACCAGCAAATTTCAAAGGAATGTTTTTACCATCTTCTAAGAAAGTAAATTGACCATTGATGTTTTGTTCTCCAACACCACCAGCAGTTAAAGAGATAACAGCTTGTCCGTTAACAATTTGTCCTGGACCTTGGAATGATGTAGGTTTTGTGTTTTCGTCATAACGACCTAAAACTACCTTACCAGTAACTTTTTCTCCTTGGAAATAAGCATTTTTGTCTAATACAACAATTGCTTGATAGTTACTGTAAGAAGCAGCAGCTACTGCAGCTTTTCCTAAAGCACTGTTGTAAACGTCAGCTTCAGTTTTCTTAACGTCATTTTGCCAAGCTGAAAGTTTTGCAGCAGATGCAATTGCAGGAAATCCTTTGAAGTGGTAAGCTAAATATTTTTCTTTGATTCCATCTTTGTTTTTAACATCAGAAACATCAAATTTTCTTTCTACTTCAGAAATAATTCCAGCATATTTTTTATCTGTTCCTAAAACAGCTTTAATATCAGCTTTGTATTTTTCGATTTTAGCGATAATTTCGTTACCTTTTTTAGTATAACCGTCTCCTGTAAACCAGTCATCGATATTGTCTCCTCTATCCATCGCCTCATAAGGCAATTTTCCAGTTTCTTTTTCAACTTCGAAACCTTTAATAGACTGAGCTTTAAGAGTACCTATATAATCATAAAATTCTTTTGAAATAGTTTCTACTTTATGAGCGGTAACTGATGCAGTAGCAAATTCTCCTTTTGCCTCAGCTGCCTTTTGATCTAAAGATTGTAATAAACTTGCGTTTGTTTCTGTTGAACTAGTATTTGCACCTTCAAATTTTTCGTTCATCAAACCAAAAGCAGAAATAACTTCTTTTGATACGTTCATTGCTAACATTGCGATGAAAACCAGATACATCAGGTTGATCATCTTCTGTCTAGGGGTTAATTTTCCTCCTGCCATTTTATTTTCTAATTAGTTTTTATTAATAAATTTAATATTTAGTTAAAAACTAATTATCCTTTGTTACTCATTGCAGAAAGCATACCACCATAAACACTGTTTAAAGAAGCGATGTTTGCAGTCATAGATTGCATTTGCTCTTTTAATTTAGAAGCATTTTCAGCGATTTCTTTGTTAGCTTCAGCGTTTCTAGAAGCGCTTTCTAACTGTACTTTATACAAGCTGTTTAATGATTCCATTTGTGCAGCAGCAACAGATAATTCTTCAGAATATTTCTTTTGTCCAGCGATTGAATCTACAGTTGGAGCAATTCCTTTTGCAGCAGATTCGAAGTTTTTAATGCTGTTTCCTAAACTTGACATTAATTCACCGTCAATTTTAGCTTCTTTTAATAATGAATCCAATTTTTGAGAAAGCAATCCTTGAGCTTCAGTTGGGGCTTCAACTTTCACTTCTTTTTTTCTAGCTTGTCCATTAGCTAACTCTGGGTAAACTAAAGTCCAATCTAATTCGTCTTCAACTGGTTCGAAAGCAGAAAGCGCAAAAATTAACGCCTCAGTCAGTAATCCTACTGATAGCATAACTGTACCCGTTAATGGTCCAATCTCAAAGTGAGTAATTTTGAATAAAGCTCCAACGATTACCACTGCCGCTCCCATACCATAAGCGAAATTCATTGCTTTTTTACTTAATAATGCCATAATACTTTTTTTTTAGGTTTAAAATAGATTTGTTGGATATTGATAAAATTATAAAATTACTTTCTTTTGCTGCCGTTTCCGCCACCAGTTACTTGAGTTCCCATGTAATCCTGAACTGTTCTGAATCCGATGTAACTTCTAGCTGAATCAGCATATTCGTGATCACGAGTACTTACTTGTAGGAAGTAAGCAACGTCTTTCCAAGAACCTCCACGAACAACTTTTCTTTGGTTCTTACCATCAATTACGTTTGGATTCATTGTAGAAACATATTCGTAAGCATTTGGATTGTAAGCAGAGTCAGTCCATTCTGAAACGTTACCTGCCATGTTGTATAATCCGTAACCGTTTACTTCATAAGATTTTGCTTCTACAGTATACAAAGCTTCATCTGCTGCATAATCTCCTCTACTTGGTTTAAAGTTTGCTAAGAAACAACCTCTATCACTTTTAGTATAAGGACCTCCCCAAGGATAAGTAGCAGATTCCAGACCTCCTCTAGCGGCATATTCCCATTCTGCCTCAGTTGGCAATCTGAAAGCATTTACTAAGTCACGCCCTTTTTTTCTAGATTTGATATAACTGTTTTTATTTAATGTTCTCCATGCACAGAAAGCTTTTGCTTGTTTCCAAGTAACACCAACTACTGGATAATCTCCATAAGCTTTGTGCCAGAAATAATCATTATGCATTGGCTCATTATATGAGTAAGCAAAATCTTTAATCCAAACAGCTGTATCAGGATAAACATTTACTTGCTCTGTTTTTACGAAATCACTTCTTTTTCCAACTTTAGCTTTTGCAGCAGCTTGAATATCCATCCAAGAATAACGGAATTTCAATTTATTTACGTCAATTGTTCTTAAACCATTGTATGATTCTTCAATTGGTAAATACATAGAATCCATTACCTCAGTATAATACTCATCTGGATAAGCTTTTGTATCTTTAATTAATTTTACTTTTTTGTTTAATTTTCTTCCAGCATACGGATCATCTTTTGTACCAACACTATAATAGTTGTCATACATATATTTATCATAAGCTGTCATCTTTTCTGGATCAGAATCGTTAAAAGCGTAGTCAGAAATACTACCCCCTTTTTTTCCTTTACCATCAGTAGCTTTTTGCCCTGTTTCATCAGCTAAAATAGCCAGACGAACTCTCATTGTAGAGTCTTTTACCCACTCCACAAATTGACGGTACTCGCTATTTGTAATTTCAGTTTCATCCATGTAGAATGAACGAACAGTTACCGTTTTAGTTGGAGCATCTTCTACATTAGCCAAATCAGCATCTGATTTACCCATGATAAAAGATCCACCTGGAACCAAAGTCATTCCATAAGGCTTTTCAGGATGCCATTTCCCTCCTGTAACACCAACTAATTCACCTTTGTCACCTGACTTACCACAGCCAATTACCAGTGTTAACATTGCTGCAAATGCAATAAACTTCTTCATATAAATTTGGGATTATCTATTCATTATTAAAAGTCCGTAAACGTATCTATTATTTATCTAAAAAACAATACTACTTGCGAAATTTATTTTACCGTTCAAAAATAATGTTAAATAAAATAAAAAAAAAATATTTCATCGATAAACTGTGTCATAAAATCGATGTAAAACGTTAATTTTTAAGTTATATACATATATTCTTACTAATTAATTTTAACAATTTTTTCTGAAATTTAAAAACCTAAGATTAACCTTAAGTTTTTAATTTACAATGCGTTTTTACGTTGCGCTTTCCACCATCTTTCTGGCAATTCTTGGTTACAAGCAGAGAGATATTCGTCATAAGAACACGGTAATAACGTATTTCTTTTCAATTTATTGTGCCCGTTTGACTGAAATGGAATTTCGATCCACCAACGATCTGTTTTATCACTTTTATAGAAGATCAATTCCTCGTCATCAAGTGGCACTATATACTTAAGATAATTGGCGCGGCTTCCAAATGGATATTCTTTAGAACGATAGTGATACCCCTCAATAAAATACCATACAATCTGAGCAATAATAACCGACTCAGCCATTGTACTATTATGATTAAATACACCAAACGCAGAAACTTTATCGCTAATACCTGCGTATCTCGCTAAAGCACAGATTTCTTTTCCGTTAAATCCGTTCGGTTCAAAAGTAACCGTATTTCCTGACGCAGAAGATTTTACAGAATTTAAATCAAAGCTGACCAAATCTGCATCTCTAAAAACCGGCTCTGCCAATGTAATTTTATTTGAAATTTCTCCCAGACGGTAAGCATCAAAAAATAACTTTTCGATTAGATCTATTTCTTCTTGGGAATTATAATAGGTTTGATATCCTATATTACAGTAGTTGAATAAGTTATTAGGTTCATCGATAATAATTTTTGTCAAATACGAATTAGCCGAAACCAATTCGTTTTCTTTTCCAAAATCAAATTTATTATCTACTGCCACCAAATTCACCATTTGCTCCAGATCATCATAAGCACGATACAAAGCATAAGTCAAATCTTGAGAACCTCCCAGGACTATAGGAATGACTTTTTTCTTGATTAAAGCAGCTGCTACTTTCTTTACTGCAAAATAAGTATCTTCTACAGAATCGCCGGCAAGTATATCACCTAAATCAGCAATTGAAGCATCCCAGTTTCCTGGAAACATGCCGTATAATTTTTTACGTAAAGCAGACAGATTAACCTCGTTAACCATATTGATGTTTGTACGATCCTCCAAAACACCAATTATGGCTATATTAATTTGATCAATATCAGGAAACTGATCTTGGGTATGAAAAACAACTTTACTTCCAAGTTCTTGCGAAGACAGTCCTCCGACGAATTTTACAATCGCATCATTAACTGGTTCTAGAAAATCAAATTCCATTTATCTTATTTCTTTTTAGCAGCTGTTTTTTTAGCTGGAGCTTTTTTAGCCGTTGTTGTTTTCTTTGCTGCTGTCGTTTTTTTAGCCGCGGTTTTCTTTACAGGTGTTTTTGCAGCAATCATTTCTTGAACTTGAGCCAATGTCAATTGTGTAGCATCAACATCTTTACTTAGTTCAATTTTGATTTTTCCTTTTAGAATTACAGAGCGTCCCCAACGAGCTTTCTCTACCACAATTCCTTCTTCTTCCCAATTGTGAAGCACTTTATCAATGTTCTTTTGTAGTTTGTCTTCAATCAATTCTTCAACATCTGATTGTGATAAATTGTCGAAATTGTATTTTTTGCTCACATTTATAAAAAGTCCGTTCCATTTAATGAATGGCCCAAAACGTCCCACTCCTTTTTGAACCCCTTCTCCTTTATAAACTGCAATTGGCGCATCAGCAAGTGCTTTTTCGTCAATTAATTCCTGAGCTCTTTCTTTAGAAACGCCTAAAGGATCTTCTCCTCTTGGTAAAGAAATAAAAACGCTTCCGTGACGTACATAAGGACCGTAACGACCGTTATTTACTTCAACTTCTTCTCCTTTATATTCTCCTAAACTTTTTGGAAGCAAGAATAAATTTAAAGCATCTTCAAGTGTAATATTTCCAATATTCTGGTCTGCCATTAAGCTGGCAAACTTTTTATCTTCATCGTCTGCTTCTCCAATTTGAGCCATTGGTCCAAATTTTCCTAAACGAACAGAAACTTGTCTTCCGTCTGCATCTTTTCCTAAGATTCTTTCTCCGCTTTCACGTTCTGCGTTAGCTTCAACTTCTTTTACATTTGGGTGGAATTGATTGTAGAATTCCTGCATCATTTTTGACCAGTCAATATTTCCTTCGGCAATTTCGTCGAAATCCTGCTCTACTTTTGCAGTGAAATTATAATCTAGAATGTTTCCGAAATTCTTTACTAAGAAATCAGTAACAATGGTTCCGATGTCTGTTGGAACTAATTTTCCTTTATCTGAACCTGTATTTTCTTTTAATAATTTTTCGCCAACTTTACTGTTTTGCAAAGTAAGCTGTGTATAATTACGTTCTTGACCTTCTAAAGTTCCTTTTTCAACATAATTTCTATTGATAATTGTTGAAATTGTTGGCGCATAAGTAGAAGGACGACCAATTCCAAGTTCCTCTAACTTCTTAACCAAAGAAGCTTCAGTATAACGTGCAGGCGGTCTAGAATATCGTTCTGTAGCTGTAATATAATTATTGGCTAATTTTTCATTTACTTTTAAAGCTGGAAGCATTCCTTCTTGCTCTTCTTCATCGTCATCGTGACCTTCCAAGTAGACTTTTAAGAAACCTTCAAAAAGTAAGACTTCTCCAGAAGCTGTAAAAATTTCGCTGTGATTATCTGCTTCAATTTTTACGTTTGTTCTTTCCAACTGTGCGTCGCTCATTTGCGAAGCCAATGTTCTTTTCCAGATCAAATCGTACAAACGAGCCTGATCACGATCGATATTTACCGTGTGGCGCGACATATCTGTCGGACGAATTGCTTCGTGTGCTTCTTGTGCTCCTTTGTTTTTATTAGCAAAAACTCTCGGTTTAGAGAATTCTTTTCCGTAAGATTTAATGATTTCTGCTTCAGCTGCGTCCATTGCTTCTTTAGAAAGATTCACCGAATCTGTTCTCATATACGTAATAAGTCCAGCTTCGTACAGACGTTGTGCTAACTGCATTGTGATTCCAACTGGTAAATACAATTTTCTCGCCGCTTCTTGTTGAAGAGTTGAAGTTGTAAAAGGTGATGTTGGTGATTTTTTGGTAGGTTTAGTTTCTAAATCGGCTACCTTATATTTAGAACCGATGTTTTTATTTAAAAAATCTTCGGCTTCTTTTTTAGTATTGAAGTTTTTTGGAAGTTTTGCTTTGAAAGATTTTCCAGCTTCGTTTACAAATTCTGCAACAATTGAATAGGTTGCAACTGCATTGAAATTCTGAATTTCACGTTCTCTTTCTACAATCAAACGAACAGAAACCGATTGTACACGACCAGCTGAAAGTCCGCCTTTGATTTTTCTCCATAAAACCGGAGACAATTCGTAACCTACCAAACGGTCTAAAACTCTTCTTGCTTGCTGTGCGTTTACTAAATTATAATCAATTTCTCTTGGATTATCGATTGCTTTTAGAATCGCAGTTTTTGTAATCTCGTGAAAAACAATTCGTTTTGTTTTTTTTCTGTCTAATTTTAATTCTTCCGCCAAGTGCCATGAAATAGCTTCTCCCTCGCGGTCCTCATCGCTTGCTAACCAGACCATTTCGGCATTTTTAGAAAGTGATTTTAGTTTTGTTACCAAGGCTTTTTTATCCGGAGAAACTTCATATTTTGGTTTAAACCCATTTTCTACATCTACTCCTATTTCCTTTGATGGTAAGTCGGCTATGTGACCATAACTTGACTCAACCTGAAAGTCACTTCCGAGGAATTTCTCGATCGTTTTCGCCTTTGCAGGTGACTCCACTATTACTAAATTCTTTGCCATTGCTCTATTTTTCTGCAACAAAAGTATCTATTTTTTTTAAATATCAACCTTATGAATTCATTTTTGAGGTATTTTGATATTATGAAACTTTAAATTGCAGATTTATCTGTAATACTCTCGATAATATATATAGGTATAACATTTAATGATTTATGACCGAGAAATGTGCTTTTAATTTTAGATTTTAGATTTTAGATTTTAGATTTTAGATTTTAGATTTTAGA
>NZ_CAMLIX010000216.1 GCF_946479975.1 uncultured Flavobacterium sp. | reverse complement strand
TATTCAGCACATCTGAAATATACGCGCTGTAAGTAGCATCTTTAGAATGATAATCTGGTCCTGGTTCTGTAGAAAGTACGTTTTCAACAGATTCAACCGTTAGATAATTTGGATTAAGGTCATCATATTGCCTGATTTCTCCTTGAGCAGTAAGATCATAAAGTTTTCCGTAACCTGAACCTCTAAAAGTTACATCTCTTTTAAAATAATCAAAACCAGTAACAAGACGATTTCTCATCGATCCGATTTTAAAGTCGGCTATGAAATTCTGCTGGATATCTGTAGTGGCAGTTTGTGAATTTTCGTTGGTAATCCATAATGCAAAATCTCTATTTCCATCTTCATTATCATAAATATAAGAGTAATAGCCTTTTGATTTAGAAGTTCCTCTAGAAAATACAGTTTGCGAAGTCCACTTAGAAGAAATTTTATAATTCATATGAGCCTGTAAATTGAATCGCGGATTCTTTATCGGCAGTGCATTATTATAAAATGATAGGTTTGTATTATAATTCAGGGCGGCTAAATTAGCAAATTGCAAAGGTTTATCTCTTCCTAAAAACAACATCGATGGCGTTGTTTTTTCTTCCTGCATAAATTCGGTATTTACTAAGAAAGAAAGTTTTTCATTTACTTTATACGATAGGGTTGGAGCTATAAAATAAGCAGTTCTAAATCCAGCATCTTGAAAACTATTTTCTGTTTGAAAAGAAGAATTAATCCTGAATAAAACATTATTTTTTTTGTCTAAAGGAGTATTGACATCAACAGTCGCTCTATTTAAACCAAAACTTCCCGTAAGGTAAGTAACTTCTCCGCCAAAACCGCTGTAAGGTTTTTTAGTAACCGTATTGATAAGTCCGCCGTAGCTAACCAAACTGCTTCCAAATAAAGTTCCAGATGGACCTTTTATTACTTCGATACGTTCAATATTTGCAGGATCTAAAGTTCCGCTGGTCACGCCTGGCAAACCATTTACAATATTCGCCTGAACTTCAAAGCCGCGAAGAGAATAATAAGAGCCTCCATCACCGCCACGCCCTGTAGATTCCCATAATTTCTGAATTCCGGGAACATTTTTCAAGGCATCTTCATAACTCGTAATCGCTTGTTCTTTCATCAATTCAGATGAAACAATGTTGTAAACCTGCGGATTTTCGATGTTTTTAAGAGGCATTCTCGAAACATAATTACTTTGTTTCGGAAAAGCTTTTCCTCTGTTACTGGTAATTACAACTTCTTTTAATTGTTTGTCTGAAACTGTAAGTTTTAAATTGAGAGTTGTAGTTGCATTTGGCGCAACATTAACTTGCTTTTCTACTGTTTCATATCCTGACAATGAAACTTCTAAAATGTACTGGTTTGGCTTTATGCGATTAAATTCAAAAGTACCATCGTCGTTACTTACTGTGTTGTGTTTTGAATTTTTGAGAATGATATTTACTCCAACGGCCAATTCTCCGTCAGATGTTAGTATTACTCCTTTAATTTTGCCTAAGTCTTGCTGGGCAAATATAGTGCAGCTGAAAAATAGCAGGAAACAGATTTTGGTAAGGATCTGTTTAAAGCTGGCATGTGAATAATTCATGGGATTTGTTTATTTTTGGACTTTTTATTTTTAGAACAAATCAAAAATAAAATTATTATTTCTCGCAGCAATGAATATTTTCAGGAGATTGCATTATTATTTCTTCCCCATCCATTTAGAAATCCTGTAATAGGTAAACTGGCACAAATTACACGGAATTTGTCATCATTATTTCGATCTTCATATCTGATGAATGTATTAAAAGTTGCAAAGCAAAAAATTGCTGTTTCTTTTTTTAAAAGTCATTTTTTAAAAACATTCTTGTTTAGTAAAAAAGCACCTCATAATCGAGGTGCATTTTTAAGGTTAAAATGTTGTCTTAGAATTTGATTGTCAAATTAGCCAGAATATTTGTCGGAGCCTGAGATGTTCCCCAGAAATCCCAATATTTTTCGTTGGTAATATTGTTGAATTTCAAACCTAATCTCCATGTAGAATGATCATAATATACAGATGCATTATATGTTGTATAGGAAGGCATGTAGAAAGTATTATCTGCTGTAAAATAATTATCATCAACATAGTTGGCGCCAAAACCTAGTCCTAAGCCTTTTAATTTATTTTGGAAAGTGTAAGAAGTCCAGAAGTTAACTACATTTTCAGGAGAAGATGTTGCTTTATTACCTTCAATAGCAGCATCACTTGCCTTCACAATTCTATTGTCGTTATAACCATATCCGGCAACGATGTTCCATCCGTTGAGTGGGTTTGCAATTAATTCAAAATCAAAACCTTTGCTTACTTGTTTTCCATCTTGTTCCGTATATCCTGTAGCATTCAATCTTGTTGCATTATCAATTGTAATATTATAATAACTTACAGAACCGCTTAGTTTTTTATTGAATGCATCGGCTTTTGCTCCAAACTCATATTGTACAGCATAAATTGGATCTAGAACTAATAGGGCAGAATCTGGCTGTGTAACGGGCTGCATGTTTTGAAAACCATTCATGTAATTTCCAAATACAGAAACCTGATCTTTAACTACTTCGTAAACTAATCCCAGTTTGGGAGCAAGAGCATTTTGATGATAACCTTCAACTGTTCCTACTTTTTCACGTTCAAAATTATCAAAACGTAAACTTAACATGGCAGAAAGACGATCTGTAAAATTGATCACGTCGCAAGCATACACGCTAAAAGTTTTTTGATCTGCAACTTGAGAAGTAGTAAGGGCAAGACCAGCATCAACAGCTTTTCTTCTAATAGGAGCAAAGTTGGTTGTAACATCAATATTATCAAGTGTAAAAGTTGTTCCACCAGAAAATGCTGAACTGTACATTCTGTAATTAATACCCGCTAAAAATTTATGTTTGATGCTTCCAGTTGAGAATTTTCCATTCAAGTTTTCCTGAATATTAGTATAGTTATTATAGATAGGTCCCCAAAGTCCAACTCTTCTAGAAACTTGTGTTGGAGAACTCCACACGGCATAACTCTGGTAGCTTCGTTCTACATCTTCGCCAACAAATGAAAATACCGTTGTAGATTTCCAGTTTTCATCTATTTCATATTCTGCCTGTGCAAAAAATTTAGTAGCAGTGGTCTTCGCATCAACATCATCATGAAACATCGATTTTCTGTAATCAATTTTTAAATCATTTGGATTTGTAATTCCAGAAGTTGCAGCATAAGTATTGTAAGTACGTCTTGTATTATTTACATTATAAAGTTCAGCATCAAAATTAAAAGTAAGTTTGTCCGATGCTTTGTAAGTAAGGCTTGGCGCAAAAAGCAAAGTATTATTAAAGCCATAATTCAGAAAGCTTTTTTCTCTATTTACAGCCATGTTTATTCTGAACAATACAGTTTTATCCTTGTTTAACGGAGTATTTACATCTGCTGTAAGTCTGTTTAAACTATAACTTCCGCCAGTATAAGAGATCTCAGCTGCGTTGGTTTCATGTGGTTTTTTAGTCACTAAATTGACAACTCCGCCAAAAGAAGAAACGGAAGAACCAAATAAAGTTCCAGACGGACCTTTCATAATTTCAATTCTTTCCACATTTCCAAGATCAACAGAAGATCGGCCAGAAGCTGTTTCCATTCCGTTTCTTGAATTAACTCCCGTAGAAAATCCTCTAAATATTATTCCAACACCTCCAGACGGAAAACTGATAGAAACTACTCCTGGAGAGTTTTGTACTGCGCTTCTAATATCTACAGCAACCTGTTCTTGCAAAAGTTCTTTTTGTATAACGCTGTAAACTTGCGGGTTTTCCAGATTTTTAAGTGGCATTCTAGCAACATAATCTGTTTTTTTAGAAAGAATACTTTTCTTCCCACTAATTACAACTTCCTGTAATTCTTTATTAGAAACTTTGAGTTGTAAGTTAAGTGTAGTCGTTTCACTTTCTGTAACCGTTACCTGAGTTTCTAAGGTTTCATATCCAGTTAAAGAGATTTGAAGCGTATAAGGATTTGCTTTTACCCTATTAAAATCAAAAGTACCGTCATCGTTTGATACCGTACCGTATTTGGTGTTTTTTAGAATAATGTTTACGCCTGCTGCAGCATCGCCGTCAGATGTTGTGATAGTTCCTGTAATTTTTCCGTTATTCTGCTGTGCAAAAATAGATAAGAACGAAAATAAAAAACTGATTGAAAATAGAAAACGAAGTGTTTTCTGGTGATGGTAATTCATTGGATTTCTTTTATTGGTTTAGAATTGTTTTTATTTAGAATTAATAAAAACAATTCAAATGTAGAAATTAAAATAACTTTAACAATTATTATTTTTATCATTTGGTGATGAAATTGTTAAATGTCGATTTTAGACCGTTTAAACGCAATTCTTTGAACTACTTGTAGTAAGATAAAGTTTAAAAAGCCTTAATTTTGCAGTCTGAAAAACAATTTCATGATTTTATCTTTCTTCAAAAAAATTCAACATACACCTAGAGGTTATCGTATAGCCAATACTGTTTTCTTTTTTCTTTCAGGTTTTGGGTATTCTTCTTGGGTTTCCAGAATTCCGCACATACAAGCACAACTAAAATTATCTGAAGCACAATTTGGAGCCGTTTTATTTGCATTTCCGATTGGTTTAATGCTGACTATGCCGTTTACAGGAAAATTATTAAACAAATACAGCAGTCGCTATATCATGCTTTTAGGAGCAATTATGTTTAATATTGTATTGTCATTGCCAGGTTTGGTTGCTTTTGTGTGGCAATTAGTGTGTGTACTTTTAGTTTTTGGAGCTTCTCGAAATATCTTCAATTTATCGATAAATGCACAATCTTTAGAAGTGCAGAAATTATATCCAAAATCTATTATAACGCGTTTTCATGCAGTTTGGAGTATTGCTGTTTTTTCTGGAGCTGGTTTAGGTTATGTCATGGTAACACAGAAAATTGCGCCATCGTATCATTTATTGGGAGTGAGTGTATTTATGCTTGCGCTGACGGCTTGTTTTTATCCAATGAGTATTCATAATGAGCCTGTTCCTGTAAAAAAGAAATTTTTCTCAATGCCAGAAAAAAACTTGGTAAAATTTGCCTTGATTTGTTTTGTTTCTATGGCCTGCGAAAATACAATGTACGACTGGAGCGGTATCTACTTTGAAAATATCTTAAAAGCTTCTCCAAAATTAACCAGCGCCGCATTTGTTTTCTTTGCGTCAGCAGTAACTTTGGGACGTATTTTTGGAGATTATGGCGTAATGAAATTTGGAACAAAAAAAATCCTGCTTTACAGCGGGATATTAATCACAATAGGATTTGGAATCTGTTTTGTCCTGCCATATGCGTATCCAACTATTTTCGGTTACGTTTTAATCGGATTTGGAGTTTCCTGTGTGGTGCCACTGGTGTTTAGCATTGCGGGAAGATCCTCAAAATTAAGCAGTGGTTCTGCTTTAACTTCCATTTCAACTATTGGTTACCTTGGATTTTTATTGGTACCGCCAATGGTTGGTTTTATTTCTGAATATTTAAGTATGAAATGGGCGTTTTTAGTAATGGCGCTTCTAGGGATAATGATGATTTTTATGGTGAATAAAATCGGGGAGAATGAGTAGTTTTTTAGCCTCTAAGATGCTGAGATTCTAAGGTTCTGAGTATATAAGGTTTGTACATCTCAATCCCTCATGATAATTCTAGCATTTTCAAAACTCCGACGGATTGAAATCCGTCTCTACAATATGATACATTCCTACGGAATTTTAAATTCCGAAAAAGGAACCACAGGTTCTAAAAAGATTGTATAGCTGGACTTTAGTCAAGTCTCTACGATATGGCTACATTCCTACGGAATTTTAAATTCCGAAAAAAGAACCATAGGTTCTAAAAATATTGTAGAGCTGGACTTTAGTCCAGTTTAGCTTAAGATTTCAAATAGATAATTATCGTTTCTTCATCACAAATTTTTCCGTGAAAGGTTTTCCCTTTTTCAAACCAGAAATTTCTGCAAGTAATGAATCTTTTTCTATAAGATTGTAAATAATTTTATTTGGATAATCGTGCTTCGGATTTTCAAAAACAATTTGATTGTCTGTTGACGAAGTCATTTCAAAACTTACAGGTAATTCTTTATTTTGTCCAGGAACAGATACAATATAATTTAATTTACCATTCAACTCTTCAAGGCGAACCTTTTCTGCAAATACAGTATCTTTTTCCCCAACCACAAAATAAGATTCTCCTAAATAAACAGAATCATTTTCTTTTTTCCAGCGTTCTGTAAGTTCGCCATCTGTAGATTTATTTCCCCATTCGCCTATAAACCAATTTGCTTTAGCAAGATTAGGATAGCTTTTGACAGGAATTTCAGTTTTAGCTTCTTTTTTACATGAAGTTACTATCAATACAAATGCAATTAATAATAGTCTATTTAGTTTCATGATTCGTTAATTTATAAGTTATGTTCGCCTTCTTTTACTTCTTCGTAAAAACAAACTTCTCTGAACTCGGTTTCCCATTCAGTTTTCCAGAAATCTCAGCTGTCAAAGTATTATTTGCACCTTTTGTATAAGTGATTTTTTGAGGATAATCGTGTTTAGCATTTTCAAAAACCAATTGTTTATCTGATTCAGAAGTAGAAGGGAAGAATACTGGTTTGTCTTCGTTTTGTCCTTTTACCGTTGCTTTATAAGTCAGCGTTTCTCCTACTTGTGCCAAAACAATAGTTTCAAAATGTAGCGTGTCTTTCTCTTTTATAAAATAAGAAGAAGCACTGAAAGTACTATCGTTTAATTTCTGCCAGTTCTCAGTTAAAACACCTTCAGGAGAAGTATTTTCCCAGTTTCCAATTAACCAGTCGGCTATTTTGATTTTGTCTTTTTCAACCGTTTCTTTTTTCTGGCAGGAAACGAAAGCTATTATTAGAGCAATAAGGGTAATTTTCTGAAACATATATTGTAAGTTTTTGTTTTATAAATAGAGGTACTAAAGTATGAAATTTTTTTTAGCCACGAATTACAATAATTTTCACGAATTGTTTAATGGAAATTTTGCCACAGATTTAAAGAATTAAAAATGATTTTTATTTCACGCAGATAGTACAGATTTGCAGATTTAAGCAGATCAGTTTTGATTCTTCATTAGATAAGAAAAAAATTAGCTAAAAAAATTAGTGGAAATTAGTGTAATTCGTGGCTAAAAAAAATCAATTTAATCTTTTAAATCTGTGGCAAAAAAAACATTCGTAAAAAATAAATTAGTGCAAATTCGTGTAATTCGTGGCTAAAAAAAGATCTGTGACAAAAAAAAATTAAACGCTAGCAGATAAAATAGAATAAACCAATTCCTTAGTCGGTTTTTGATCTTTCAGCTGCGCTCTAACTTCGTCGAAAGTAACTTTAAAATCACAACCCGATTTATATTCAGCGCAACCGTAAGCAGTTTTGCCTTTTAGAATCGTTCCTTTTTTACATTTCGGACAAACCAATGCATCTGAACTTTCTTTAGACTCGCCTTTCTTTTCCGTTTTCTTTGGTTCTAATTTTAATTTGTAGTTTTCCTCAAAACGAATTAAACCTTCCACAGTTCCAGAGTCAGTTTTAAAACCTTTTATATTTACCGTTGAACCTTTTTGAATCAATCGCAGGTACTGACTTTCGGTAATTTTTTTATCATGAAAAACATAAGGCAGTACAAAATCACAACCCGATTTGTATTCACTGCATCCAAAAGCAGATTTTCCTTTTATAAAATTCCCTTTCTGACATTTTGGACAAGTTTCTGCTAAAATTCCGGAAGCTTTCTTTTTTTCGACTTTAGCAACTGGTTTTTGAACAGTTGCAGCGTGAGAAATGTTGGCATGTTTGGTTTCACTTCGGACTTCATAAACCAAAGATTCCACCATACGTTTCATGTTTTTGATAAACGCAGCAGCCGTAAAAGTCCCTTTCTCGATATCTTTCAATTGCTTTTCCCAAGAACCCGTAAGCTCAGCTGATTTAATCAATTCATTCTGAATCGTATCAATCAACTGGATTCCCGTTACAGTTGGTAAAACCTGCTTTTTATTTCTAACAATATATTGGCGTTTAAAAAGCGTTTCAATAATATTCGCACGCGTAGACGGACGCCCGATTCCGTTTTCTTTCATCAATTCGCGTAAATCTTCGTCGTCAACCTGTTTTCCTGCAGTT
>NZ_CAMLIX010000215.1 GCF_946479975.1 uncultured Flavobacterium sp. | reverse complement strand
AATTCCAAAACAAAAAAGAACTTTGGATGCTTTATTTTGTGATGCTCTTACAGCTTATTTTACTGGGTTTGACATCGCCTCAATATCGTTTTTTTATGAACTTTATATTGTTCTTTTTGCTTTTCTGTTTTGCCTGTATTTTTCACAAAAGAACAGCTGTAGAAACTTTCTTAATTCTCTCATTACTTCCTACTGTTATTGTTTTGTTTTTTCCTGTAAATCTTAATGGTTTTTCAAATCACAAATTCATGCTTGAGATAAGCAACTTTTCTATAAAAAACAGTATTTTTCCCTACCAAAATTCAAAAAGCAATACCACTTTTGAATCTATACAATTGGGAAATTTAAAATATAATTCTCCCGCAAAAAATGAATTTTTCTGGGCAAATGGTGACGGCGATCTTCCTTGTGTTGATAAACAGCAGTTGGATTATTTTGAAAAATATTACCATACCATTCCGCAAATGCGTACCAATGATTTAAAAGACGGATTCTACTCCAAAGAAATTACAAAAAATGAATAAATCAGAACTTAAAGATTTTCTTGACGAAAAAGTCATTCAATATAACAATCAGGATTTTATAGAAAGTGATCCTGTCCAGATTCCGCATCTTTTTACGCAAAAAGAAGATATTGAAATTGCAGGTTTCTTAAGCGCTTCTATTGCTTGGGGTAACCGTAAAATGATTATCAAAAATTCACATAAAATGATGGAATTAATGGGCAATACGCCTTACGATTTCGTTATGTCGCATTCTGATGAAGATTTGGCAAGACTGGAAACTTTTGTACACAGAACTTTTAACGGACATGATTTTGCTGGCTTTATAAAAGGTTTGCAGCACATTTATAAAAACCACAACGGATTGGAATCTGTTTTTGCTAAAAATCAGGAGAAAGACAGTCTGCAAAAAAGTATCAGCGAATTTAAAAAGATATTTTTTGAAACCGATCATTTGGCCAGAACTCAAAAACACATTTCAGATCCGCTAAATAATTCTGCAGCAAAAAGAATCAATATGTACCTGCGCTGGATGGTGCGCCAAGATGCAAAAGGCGTCGATTTAGGAATTTGGAAAAGTATTTCTCCAGCCGTTTTATCTTGCCCGCTTGACGTTCATTCTGGAAATGTGGCGCGTAAACTTGAAATTCTTTCGCGAAAGCAAAATGATGCCAAAGCTTTATTAGAATTAGATACTAAATTAAGAGAAATGGATCCAAATGATCCTGTGAAATATGATTTTGCACTTTTTGGATTGGGAGTTTTTGAAGGGTTTTAGTTTATTTAAATACATAGAAACATCGCATTGAGTAACTTAAAAAAAGGCGTTTCACTCAATTTAAATACATATAGCAATTCTATGTGAGAGAAATATTTTTCTCTTTTGTCATCCTTTTACAGATAAAAACCTATGTTTCTAGGTGTTAAAAATCTCATCATCTTACTAAGTGCGCCTCAGTCCCACGTCACAAATAGACATCTAAAATTACAAATTCAACAAAAAACCATGAATTTAACGTACATTTGCACAAAATTAAAAGCAAATGAGCACTTTCGAAAAATTTAATCTTCCAAAATCATTACAAAAAGCAGTTGACGAATTGGGATTTGTTACGCCTACTCCTATTCAAGAAAAATCTTTTTCTGTAATCATGTCTGGACGTGATATGATGGGAATTGCACAAACCGGAACCGGTAAAACTTTTGCTTATTTACTGCCTCTTTTAAAGCTGTATAAATTTACAAATACTAATACACCAAAAATCGTAATTCTGGTCCCAACCCGTGAATTGGTTGTTCAGGTAGTTGATGAAGTTGAAAAATTGACAAAATATATGTCGGTTAAAACTTTAGGAATTTACGGAGGTGTAAACATTAATACACAAAAGAAAGCCGTTTACGAAGGAATTGACATTTTAGTTGGAACACCAGGAAGAACAATGGATTTGGCTCTTGACGCTGTTGTTCGTTTTGATGAAACTCAAAAATTGGTAATTGACGAATTTGATGAAATGCTGAATTTAGGTTTCAGACCGCAATTGACTTCTCTGTTTGCAATGATGACAACCAAACGTCAAAACATCTTGTTTTCTGCAACCATGACAGATGAAGTTGATGATTTATTAAATGATTATTTCGATTTTCCTGAAGAAGTTACATTGTCTCCATCGGGAACACCTCTTGAAAAAATTACGCAGCTTACTTATAATGTTCCGAATTTTAATACCAAAGTAAATCTTTTAAAGCATTTATTGGAAACGGACGAAAGTATGAGTCGTATTTTGGTTTTCGTAAACAATAAAAAGATTTCAGATATGCTTTTCAATCGTATTGATGAGATTTTTGAAGGTCAGTTTGGAGTAATTCACTCGAATAAATCTCAAAATTACCGTTTAAGTACGATGGCCGAATTTCAAGAAGGAAATCTTCGCGGTTTAATTACAACCGACGTTATGGCGAGAGGTTTGGATATTTCTAATATTACTCACGTAATTAACTTTGAACTTCCAGAAGAACCTGAACTTTATATGCACAGAATTGGTCGTACAGGTCGTGCAGATGCTACTGGAACTGCCATAAGTTTTGTTACTCCAAGAGATGAAGAATATAAAATTGAAACCGAAGTTTTGATGAATCAGGAGCTTAAAGTTCTTGATTTCCCAGAAGAAGTGGAAGTTTCAATTAAATTGATCGAGCCTGAAAAAGACAAATTACCAAGAAAGTTTTTAATGAAAAAACAAAAACTAGAAGGTGACGGTGCTTATCACGAAAAATCTAAAAAGAACCAAAAAGTGAATCTTGGAGGTCCATCAAAAACAAAAAAGAAAACGCACGGTTCTGTCAATAGAAATATGTTGAAGACAAGAAATGAGAAGAAGAAAAAGAAATAAGTGTTTTTTAGTTACAAAGCTTCAAAGTAACAAAGTGACAAAGTAATAGCAAAGGCTCAAAAGTACAGTTTTAAATCTCTGTACCTTTGAGCCTTTGCTACTTTGAAACTTTTTAAAAATTATATTTTCGTAAAAACCAATCCCACTGGTGAACATAATTCGATTCTTTTTCCAGTATCTGAAAGTTTTCCTGTTTTGATATCTCTTTTAAAAACCACTATATCATTTGTATATTGATGTCCTACTAAAAGATATTTTCCTGTTGGATCAATTGCAAAATCTCTTGGTCCTTTCCCTAAAGTACTTTGTTGTTCTACCAATTCTAAAACACCAGTTTTTTGAATCTTGTAAACTGATATTGAGTTAGCATCTACACGATCAGAAACATACAAAAAGTTGCCGTCAGGAGATGTTTTTATTGCCGCCGCTCCTGTTCCGCCTGTAAATCCTTTTGGGAGGATACTGATTTCTGAAACCACTTTTAAATTTCCTGTCTTGTCGTAGCTTAAAGTCGTTAATGTTCCGTCTAATTCTTGAACCAAGTACACAAATTTTCCATCTTTACTAAAAGTCAAATGTCGTGGTCCGCTCCCTGGTTTTACATCTACAGTTCCTTTTAGAGTCAGCATTTCGTTTTTAGAATTCGGATTGTATTTATAAATGAACACTTTGTCCAAACCTAAATCATTTGACAAAACGAACTTTTTATCTGGAGTAAATGCCACCATATGCACATGCGCTTTTTCCTGACGTGCTACATTTGGCCCTTTTCCTTCGTGCTGAATTAATTGCTGTACTTTGGTAATACTTCCATCAGCATTTTTCTTAAAAACAACAATGTTTCCGCCAGAATAATTGGCTACAATAACATTTTTATCATCATTAATTAAGTGGCATGGATCTGCTCCCAAAGAAGCATTTGTATTTAAAAACTTCAATTTTCCTGAAGCTGCATTGTACCCAAATGCGCTTACAGCACTTTGAGTTCCGTTTTCGTTTACTGCATAAACAAATTTGTTATCTGCTGAAACCGATAAATAACTTGGACTGATTACATTTTCAGATGAATTTTTCTCTTTAAAATTACCCGTTGCCGAGTCAAATTCATAGACATAAATCCCGTTGCTTTTGCAAGTATTGGTGTAAGTACCAACTAATAAGTTGAATTTACTTTGAGCCTTAAGAGTGGTTATTGATAAAGCTGAAAATAAAACTAAATATATTTTTTTCATAGTTTGTTTTTTTGAATCAGCTAAAATAAACAATAATATCTTTTAGAAGTATCATCTTAATTGCAAGAAATTACAAAAATTACATATTTTTTAAAACTATATAAGATCATGTAAGTTATTTGTGTTTGCATTTTTATTTACTTATAATCTCTAATAAGAACTTATAGGGTTTAAATAATTTTTAATTCGTATTTTTGACGAGCATCTTCGCGAAAAACAAAACGTAGTGAAGTAAATCGAAGCCAGAATGCATTTTAAACATCCCGAAATTTTATACTTTCTGTTTTTATTGATCGTTCCAATTTTGGTTCACTTATTTCAATTAAGACGTTTTAAAACTTCCTATTTTACCAATGTTCGATTTTTAAAAGAACTTACAATTCAGACTCGTAAGAGTTCTAAAATCAAGAAAAGACTTTTATTAGCCACACGTTTATTATTACTTACCTGCGCAATTATCGCTTTTGCACAGCCATTTTTTGAAGCTGCTGATAGTAAAAATGCATCTAACGAAATGTATATTGTTCTGGATAATTCGTTCAGTATGCAGGCAAAAGGAAAAAAAGGCGAATTATTAAAAAGAGCTGTTCAGGAATTACTAGAAAATACTCCAGAAAATACTCAATTTTCACTTTTAACCAATACCGAAAACTTCTGGAATACCGATATTAAATCATCAAAAAGCGCTTTACAAAACCTAAAATACAGCGCAACATCTTTTGATCTTTTGGCAATTATGGCTAAAATCAAAGCGCACAAATCGGCTCATAAAAAAGATATTGTAATCATTACAGATGCTGTTGGTTTAAAAGAAAAAGACATTGCAACTATAGATTTTGACGAAAAACCCTATTTCATAGTTCCACAAGCCGAACAGAAAAACAACGTTTCGATTGACAGCGTTTACATCAATCAGACTCTGGAAAACTTCTACGAAATCGGAATAAATTTATCGGCTTATGGCGAAGATTTCAAACCTGTTTCAACGGCAATTTACAATCAGAATAAACTAATTGCGAAAACAATTGTCAATTTCGATACGAAGAAAAAGAAAATCAATTTTACGATTCCAAAAGAAGCTTTTCATGGATATATTGCCATTGAAGACAACGGATTAACTTATGATAACAAATTGTTTTTCAGTATTTCTAAAAACAAAAAAACAAACGTAATCAGTATTGGCGAACCTGAAAAAAGCAATTTCTTATCCCGAATTTATACTTCTGGTGAATTCAACTATAAAAATTATTCTATTGGATCTTTAGACTATAATAGTTTAGAAAAACAAAATACGATCATTATAAATGAGTTAGTTGAAATTCCGCAGGCACTGCAGACTACTTTAAAAGCTTTTGTTGCTAAAGGAGGAAATTTGGTGGTGATTCCGTCTGAGAAAACTTCCATTTCTAATTTGAATACATTTTTAGGAAGTTTTGGAAAAATTCAGTTTGGGAATTTAGAAACCAACAGTAAATTAATCACTAAAATTAATTTTGATCATCCGTTATTTTCAGGCGTTTTTGAGAATAAAATTACGAATTTTCAATATCCAAAAGTAAATGCTTCGTTTGCGGTTTCGAGTTCATATCCTTCTGTACTTTCATTTGAAGATCAGACTGCTTTTGTAACTTCAATTCAAAATCAAATTGCAGGAATAACAGTTTTTACGGCGCCAATAAATAGTGCTAATTCTAATTTTCAGCAATCACCTTTAATTGTTCCGTTGTTTTATAAAATTGCACAGAACAATCAAAAAACTGGAGTAAATGCATTGACAATTGGAAACAATCAGCCTTATTTTGTAGATGTTTTATTGACTAAAGATGCTATTTTGGAAGTTAAAGGAACAGATGATTCTTTTATTCCGATTCAGCAGATTTTGAATAATAAAGTAAAATTAACATTCAATGATTTCCCTGAAACAGCTGGAAATTACAGTGTTTTTGATAAAAAAGAATGGGTTGAAAATATCAGTTTTAATTACAAAAGAACCGAAAGCGATTTGAGTCAGGTAAACACGAATGTGGTTTCAGATTTTAAAACCGCCGACACGATTTCGACCATTTTTAATACGCTGCAAACAGAACGAACTGACAGCCAAATTTGGAAATGGTTTGTTATCTTTGCACTGTTATTTTTAGCATTAGAAATAGCAATTATAAAATTTATGAAATGATTTTTTTTCACCATTAAGACAGTAAGATTATTAAGTTTTTCTTTATGATCTTACTTTGAATGTCTAGAGAATTAAGCTTCTCGCTTTATGAACTTAATTTCTTAATGGTAAAAAATAAAACATTTAATGTTTGAATAAAATAAATATCCAAAATATGAAAATAATCATCAAAAGCGCCAAAATTATCGACTCAAAAAGTCCGTTTCACAATCAGACCGTTGATCTTTTAATTGCAGATGGTTTAATAGAAAAAATAGGAGTTTCTCTTCCGCACGACAATGACGAAACGGTTGTAAGATTCGACGATCTTCATGTTTCTCAAGGTTGGTTTGACAGCAGTGTTTCTCTTGGAGAACCAGGTTACGAAGACAGAGAAACCATCGCAAACGGATTGAATGTTGCAGCAAAAAGCGGTTTCACTGCAATTGCTTTACAACCAAATTCTTTACCAATTATTGACAATCAGTCTCAGGTAAATTTTGTAAAAAATAAAGCAAATGGTTTTGCTACAGAAATTTTCCCAATCGGCGCTTTAACAAAAGGTAGCGAAGGAAAAGATATGGCAGAACTTTTTGATATGAAAAATTCTGGAGCAGTGGCTTTTGGAGATTATAACAAAAGTATCGACAACGCCAATATCTTGAAAATTGCGTTGCAATATGTACAAGATTTCGACGGATTAGTGATTGCATATTCTCAAGATCCAAACATTAAAGGAAATGGTGTTGCAAACGAAGGAATTGTTTCTACAAGATTAGGTTTAAAAGGAATTCCGAATCTGGCAGAAGAACTTCAAATTTCAAGAAACTTGTTTCTACTAGAATATACAAGCGGAAAACTTCACATTCCGACTATTTCTACAGCAAAATCGGTTGAATTGATTAGAGAAGCTAAAGCGAAAGGTTTACACATTACTTGCAGTGCTTCTGTGCATCATTTGGTTTTAACAGATGAAAAACTGGACGGATTTGATACTCGTTTTAAAGTTACGCCTCCATTAAGAACAGAAGTTGACAGACAAGCATTATTAAACGGAATTGCTGACGGCACAATCGATATGATTACTTCTGACCATAATCCGATTGATATTGAATTCAAAAAAATGGAATTTGATACAGCGAAAAACGGAACTATTGGTTTAGAAAGTGCTTTTGGAGCTTTACTAACGGTTTTACCTGTTGAAACTATCGTTAAAAAATTAACTGCTGCAAGAAGCATTTTTGGTCTGGAAGAAACTACAATTGAAGAAGGCGCAAAAGCCAATTTCACTTTATTTTCAACAGAAGGAAAATCGACTTTTACAAAAGAAAACATTCTTTCAAAATCTAAAAATTCTGCTTTTTTAGGAACTGAATTAAAGGGTTCAGTTTATGGAATTTTCAATCAAAATCAACTCGTTACAAAATAATACAATGCATAATAATTCAGTCGAAGAAGGAAAATCAATTGCCATTACCAGCTATATTCTAATTATTGGTGTTTTAATCGCCATGAGTATGAATTCGGAAAATAAAAATAGTTTTGCTTCTTTTCATATCCGTCAAGCTTTAGGATTGTCTTTAACTTTTATTTCTTTCGGAGCAATAATCAGTAATTTCGACAGCTTTTTCATTACTTTCCCAATGTGGATTTGTATTTCAATTTTGTGGACTTTTGGTATTTTTAATGCCATACAAGGACAAATGAAACCGATTCCATTGGTTGGGGAATTGTTTCAAAAATGGTTTCGCAAAATTGGATAAATATTAAATTCCAATTTTTTGAAATTCCAAATTCCAAACTTGAAACCTGAAAAAGCTTTGTCAAAGTTTCAAACTTTGACAAAGTCAAGAACTGAAAACTGAGACCGTGTTTCGTTAATAAACGCTTCTAGTTTTTACAATCAGGCTTACAGTTAT
>NZ_CAMLIX010000214.1 GCF_946479975.1 uncultured Flavobacterium sp. | reverse complement strand
CTCATGCAAAGTCGGGAATTGGTGTCGATATTATTGGTTTTCAAAAAACCTTTTACAAGTTTATTGACCAAGTAATATTCCTCAGTCAAACATTGTCCAGAGATATAAAAACCAACGCTGTCTGGTCCGTGTTTTTTTATGATAGAAGAAAAAACGGCCGCTGCACGATCAAGCGCGGTGTCCCAGCTTACACGTTCCAGCGGATAGGATTTACTTCCGCGCATTTCAGGATATAAAATTCTATCTGAGGTATCATTTACTACGTAGTGCAGGTTCATTCCTTTAGAACATAACATTCCTTTATTTACAGGATGATCTTTGTCGCCTTCGACCATTACACCATTTTTAGCATCGTTAGTTACGATTATGCCGCAGCCAACGCCACAATAGGAACAGGTAGTTTTGATCTTAGTACTTTGCATCACGTTTCGGTTTTAAATAAATCACTTACTTAACTTAAAACAAAAATAAGTATTTTTTAAGTATTAATACGTAATTTTTATTTTATTTTTTTACTTTTGAAGAAAGAAATGAGGAGCAACATCTTAGTTTTTAATCTGCTGAAAATTTAGAACTCATGAAACAAGAGCAAACCGTTTGTGATTCCTGTGTCAATGAAAATTGTTTTATAAAAAAACATTTACATTTAGAGCAGATGACGAGTTATATTGCTAAAAAACAAAATATAACTTGTAAAAAATCGGATAAGTTTATCACGGAAGGATCGCCTTTGCAGGGACTTTATTTTATTTGTAAAGGAAAAGTAAAAACGGTAAAAACTGGAATTAACGGTCGCGAACAAATTGTTCGTTTAACCACAAACGGCGATATTATTGGTTTCCGAGGATTCGGAACGAGTAAACGTTATTTGATTGGCGCGTATGCATTAGAAGATACTGTTTTGTGTAATTTCAGTAACGAAACGATGCAGAAAATTCTTCAAAATATTCCCGAATTTACGTATGCTTTGATGTTGTTTTATGCCGACGAATTAAATAAAAGTGAAAACAATATCCGCAAGATTGCCCACATGAATGTCCGCGAACGTGTGATCGATTTACTGCTTTATATTCATCGTAAATTCGAACAAGTAAATGGTTTAATTGATATTGAGCTTTCGCGAAAGGAAATCGCCGATTTTGCTGGAACGACAGAAGAACAAGCGATTCGAATTTTGTCCAGTCTTAAAAAAGAAGCCTTGATTAAAACGGAAGGAAAACGTGTTGGGATTTTGGAGATTTCAGATTTGCGATCTGAAATTATGGAGCATAAGTATTTTTGAACGTAAGGTTCTAAGTTGCTAAGATTCTAAGATGCTAAGGTTTTGCTACGTAGAAATTAGTGAAATACATTAATTGTAGAGGCGCACTGCAGTGCGTCTGCATTTTAACACATAGAAACATAGGTTTTTGAACTCAGCAGAGGGAAATTTTAAAAATCCCAATTTTTACACATAGCTATGTGAATTGATGCGAATGAAATGACTTTATTTAGTATAATGAGTCTATGAATCTATGTGTTAAAATGAATTTTTTATTTTTTCCTTCCCACAAATCGTATTACAGAACCAGTTCCGTTATGAAATAAACCTTCGCTAAGTTCGATTTCTTTTTCTTGCAATTCTATGATTTCATAATTAGGGAAATCAGCTTTTATTCTTCAATAGAAAATAAAGATTCTATATCTTTTGGTCCGCCAACTTTTTCGTTTTGTGTCACATATTCTAAATGCTTTTTGCTGAAAGCTTCAAAAATAATAATACCACCTTTTCGTAAAAGTTTATTCAGTTGTTTATGAATATCCGATTTAATCGTTGCTGGAAAATGTGCATAAATTAAAGCAATTGCGTCAAATTGTTCAGCGTGAAAATCTAAAGTTTCCAGTTCGCCGACTTGATAATCGATAGAAACATTATTGATTTCTGCCAAACGAAGTGCTTTATTTTTACCTTCTTCACTAATGTCAAAAGCAGAAACTTTCCAACCTAATTTAGCTGCAAAAATGGCATTTCTTCCTTCGCCTTCGGCAGGAAAAAGAATAGTGCGAGTTTCTAATTTTTCAATTTGTTCTTTTAAGTAATTGTTGGGGTTTTCGCCGTATGCAAATTCTTCGCTTTTGTAACGGTCATCCCATCTTTGAGTCCAAGTGTTGTTCATTTTATTAATTAAAATTTAAGTTTATGATATTGCAGTTACCTCCACATTTTCAATAATCCATTTTTCATGTTCTTTTCTAATGTAAATTCTAAAACTTTGTCCACAAAGTCCTCCGCAACCAAAGTAGCCATTTAAAACTCCAAACTTTTTATTTTGATCAAACTGTATTCTTGTAAAGGAAACAGCTCCTGAAAAATTGAAGTTATATTTTTTCAGCCAAATTCTGCCTCTTTCTTTAGGGAACTGATTTATATGTAGAAGTTTAAATTTGTTATTGAGTTTGATGTTTTTAAAGTCGAGAATAAATTCATTGTAAATTTTCTCTTTTGGAACAAATGCTTTTGCTGTTTTAAAGTGTTTTTCAAGATATTCTTTTAGATCTTCATTACTATATTCTATCACAGGATTGAATGCAATTACAATTTTAGAAGTGTCTTTTTGGATTTTTTCAGTATTAATTTTCCACTCTAATAATCTTTTCTTTTCTTGAATTGTTGCTTTTGTACTATCAACGCCTATATAATGTCCCGTTTTATCAAAAATTGCTTCTCCATATTTGGGAGGAAAGTTGGTGAATAATCTAATATCTATACACGTAGAGTCTATTAAACTGGGTAAAATTTCGGTCATCACATCTCTTTCAAATTCTAAATCAGAGATGTTCTTTTTACAGCTTGCAAAAATTAGAATTGTCGTGATAATAGTAGCAAGCCTATCTTTTTCATGAATAAGAATGGAATGAATTTCAAATATAATTATTTAGAGAATAAAGTTACGACAAAAAATTGCCCTTTTTCAAAAACTGAAAAAGGGCAATTTTAAATTTATATTCTAAGTTAATCTTTAAATCTTAACCAACAAGTCTTGTTGTACCACAATTAATGTCAATTTCTGCAAAATGATGTTTTCCCATCACGATAAGTAGTTTGTCAGAGTTATAACCAACGTATCTAATTTCTGGATTTCCATTTTTAGGTTTTCCGCAGATAGAAATTACATTGGTTTGCCATTTTAGTTTGCTTCTTTTGTAAGCAGAAATGGTTTGTAAATCGTTTTCGACATAATAAACAATGTTGTTCCTTTTAATGCCTCTTTTTTCTGTTTTTGCAAAGTTAATTTCTGAGCCTTTAGAAATTAAGGCATCATTGAATTTTTGAGCAATGCCAGTTTGCGTAACCACGAAGGTTAGCATAGATAATTTTAAGAATGGTTTCATTAGGATAGAATTGGGGGTTCATAATCGCTTCAAATATAACTAATTATAGTATATAATTAATTTTTTAGATGAAAAAAAATGCCCTTTTTCTAAATAAGAGAAAGGGGCAATTTATAGAAGTCAATTTTGAGAAAAATTTATTTTTTCCAGCTAAAAATTTTCGGATCTACAGAAATCATCAGCCATGCCCAATTGTTGGTATGACTTGCATCTCCATTTTTAATAAATTCCATCGTTTTTGAGCCAAACATTTGAGAATAACCCCCTGTAACAGTAATATTTTTCTTGAAATTATAAGTGAAAGTAGCATCAACCTCTGTTCCTAAATAAGAATCTAATTTTTCATTTACAGGCGTCACAACATCTGCGGCGGCTAAAAATACATGTGGCATTAACGCAAACTGCCATTTATTTACATTGTAATTCAATTTGATAAAAGCGTCTTGTAAACCCACATTATTTAGGTGGTTTCCAACATAAAAATAATCCATAAAACCATTAAAAGCGTGATTGGTTCCAAAAATCGGACTAAAAGATTTGATGACTGTACTTCCGTCATTTGTATTCTTTCCTGATAAAAATTCGTAACCTAAACCAGCCTTAAACGAATCTGTAATGCTGTAATTAAAGTTTATTGCTGCATTCCAAGCACTAACTTGTTGATTGGTGCTTCTACCCGTTTGTCCGTAAGCCCAAAAGTTACTATCAATTTTCCCTTTTTTATAGGTTAAATACGGTCCGAAAGTTTGTTTGTAATCAACTAATAATTTGGCATCGGCATTAGCGTATTCGTAACCAGTATTAATTAATAAAAAACTTAAACCTAAATCGCTGTTAAACTGATTGTGATACCACGCATATTGCATTGTTTTATAATTGGCAACCGTGTAAGGCGTTTGAAGTACGTTTTCTGCATTGGAATTATAAGCACCTCCAAAATCTAATTTTTGTTTTTCGGTATGAAATGAAACGGTTAAAGCATCATGACTTTGGCCTTGTTGTGCCCAGTCAATTTCACCAAGAATACGCTGATTATCGTATGACAGTACTTGACGTCCCATTCTGGCGCTCCATTTTTCTGTGAAGTTGTATTGTGCCCAAGCTTCAAAAACTGCGATACCATTTACGTCTTTAGTTGTTGCAGGGCTTACATCTCCCCAAGTTCTGGTATTTTGCAGTGTTAGTTTCACAATTAAATCTTCTTGTTTATAATTGAAATTCAAACGAGAACGCTGTGAAATTTGCGCAGTTCCTTTTTGTCCTTCTTGTAAAAGTTGTTTATATCCGTTTCTATATTCAAAACGAGGTCTGATTTGTAAATTTACATCTAATTCTTGTGCTTGTGCTGCGAAACTTATCAAGGAGAGAAATAAAACTAGTTTAATTTTTTTCATAAAATTTTGGTTTTTGGTAACGGAGTAAATTTATAGGAATAGATTTTTTTCGATTATGATTGCAATCATATCCCTTATGTTTTTTTTATGAAGATCTAATAAACAGGTTCTAAATTTGCTTTTATCGCTTTAATTTCTTTTTCCTTAGAAAGTTGCGTTATAGTGTAATGCATCCAAACAAGGCAAACAATTGAAAAGATTAAAATAAAGATCCATGAACTTGACCAGATTCCAGTTGCAGTTAGTAAATAACCAAATATAATGGGACCAAAGAAACCTCCCAAACCGCCAATCATACCGACCATTCCGCCGACAACTCCCACTTCATGTGGAAAATATTCAGGAATATGTTTGTAAACGGCCGCTTTACCAATTCCCCACGAAATTCCGATTAGAATAACTAAAACCAAAAATACCCACATATTGGCATCAAATTTAATAACGGTAACGCCCTTTGCAATGAGTTCTTTTTTTGCAACGCTTTGATTTTGTGCAACCACTATATTCTGCCAGCTTGAAGTAGTTGGGAAAATAGTATTTTCATTTGTGTTGACTGTCTTTGGCGCAATTGCATATTCTTTGTCACCAACTTTAACGGTTTTGTCACTAATTTGATTTACTACGCCTTTTTTAGCAGCTAATATTCCTGGGCCAGAAGTCGTAATTTCCATTTTAGGAATGGACAATAAAGCACTCAGAATTACTGAAGAACCCAAAACCCAATACATTACTTTTCTTGCTCCGAATTTATCTGATAAATAACCGCCAAAAGCTCGGATTACGCCAGAAGGCAAACTGAACATCGTTGCAAATAAACCGCCCATAACTAAACTCGTTTGGTAAACGTTCATAAAATTGGGTAAGAGCCATTGAGAATAGGCGACAAAACAACCAAAAACCAAGAAATAATAGGCTCCAAAACGCCAAACTCTTTCTGATTTAAGAGGAGTAAGCATTTGTGAAATAGTTTTACCGCTGCTTTCTATTTTTTTGTTTTTAGCGAAAATTAAAAAGGCAACACCAATTACAACTAGTGAAATTGCATAAATTACAGGAAGTATTTTCCAGCCATTTTGCGGATCGTCAATTGAAAAATGATTTAGTAACGAAGGAGCTAAGAAGGTTGTAATGGCTGCGCCGGCATTTCCCACTCCGAAGATTCCGAGGGCTCGCCCTTGCCATTCTTTTGGATACCAAATTGATGTATAGCCAATTCCCACTGCAAAACTGGTTCCGACCATTCCGAAGAAAAAGCTAAGTACGGCAAACATAAAAAAACTGTCGGCGTAGGGTAGGAGGAATAACGGAATTGAACTCAATAATAATAATAGAGAAAAGACATATTTGCCGCCAAATTTATCCGTCAAAATTCCGATTGGGAGACGCATTATTGATCCCGTTAAAATTGGAATTCCCAAAAGCCATCCAACTTGAATAACGTCCCAATGGAAGATTCCGTTATCTACTAAAAAGGTTACTAAAACCCCGTTTAATGTCCAGCAGGCAAAACACACTGTAAAAGCCAATGTGTTCAAAAATAAAATTTTGTGAGATTGCGATAGTGAGTTTGTATTTTTCATAGCACTTATATTTTTATGTAAAAATAAGTACTATAGCTTAGTTAAAACCTGCTAAAACGCAGTTTTTGAAAAATAATTACGTATTTATACGTATTTTTACAATAAAGAATATTCAGTAGCCTTATTAGAAAGTTCCATTAAATTTTTTACTTTCAGTTTCTTCATTAGGTTGAAACGGTGTACTTCGGCAGTTCGTTTGCTGATATCTAAAGCTTCGGCGATTTCTTTGTTTCCTTTTCCAGATAATAAAAGCGTAAGTATTTCTTTTTCTCTTTTAGTAATCATCATCTCCTCGCTCAAATTTTGTTTGGGTTCTAATGATGTAGCCGAATTGGTTAGCTGACCAATTAAAATTGAAGAAATATCACCGCTGAAGTATTTTCCACCAGCAGCAACAGTATGCAATGCTTTTAAGAATTCTTCTTTAGAAGATCCTTTTAACAGATATCCATCTGCTCCAGCTTTTATAGATTTCAATACATATTCTTCTGATTCGTGCATCGAAAGCATGATGATTTTTACGTTGTTACTTTCGCTTCTAAGTTTTTCTACTAGTTCGATACCTGTTAAGTTCGGCATACGAATGTCGGCTATAAGTAAATCAGGTTTAGTTTCGGCAATTACATCAAGAGCGTCAGCACCATCGATTGCTTCGCCTACAACCTCAATGTTTGCTTCGTTTTCCAGTAAAGATTTGATTCCGTCTCTAACAAAAACATGATCATCTGCCAATACTACACGAATGAAATTACTCATAGTTTACTTAATTTTGATTCTGGATTTTTACGTATATTCATCTAAAAGAAGATGCTAATATACGTACTTTTTTTTATTTTGAAATCCAATATTAAAATTTCTAATGTTGGAAATTTTAAATTCTAAAGTTGGAAGTTATTACCTTCAAGTTTGTCATCCTGACGAAGGAAGGATCACACTAGAAGCTCTGCGATCCAATTCGCCAATCTTTGTAGAATCCCGCGTGAGATCCTTCCTTCGTCAGCATGACAAGATTGTGGTGAGCTGTTCGTGTAACTTTGTCAAAGTTTAAAACTTTGACAAAGTTTTATTTCAATTGCCTCCAGCTTTAGCTGGAGGTTTTGTAGAATCAAATAGAAGGCTTTAGCCAAATGTATAAGTTTGGCTAAAGCCTTTTTAAGACTTATTTATTTACCTCCAGCTAAAGCTGGAGGCAATTTAAAAGCTGGAGTAAATTGATTTGGATTTTTTTTTTGAATAAATTCTAAACATCTTCTGAAACCGTCTGCCCGCGAGAGGGATGGGAGCAAGCTACCGAAGTAGCGCGGACAGCCCGACAGCATCCCGATGAGAGGGCGAATAAAGATAAAGTATATTAGCCCTCTTATCGGGATGGTGGCTCGCCCTTATTAATTAGATAATTTGTCAATTAGGAAATTTGATAATTAGATAATTTTTTATCGCTAAGTTTTTCATCTTGAGGAGCGAAAGGTCATAATCGAATCACTTTGTGTGGGCTTCGACTTCGCTCAGCCTGACAAACCATGCGCCTTTGGAATTTGGAATTTAAAATTTGGAATTTATTACTTGAGAATTGGAATATTGAAAGTAATTCTCGTTCCTTCGCCTGGAATGGAGTTCATGAAAACGCGTCCGTTGATGTATTGGATTCTTTCTTTCATAAATAAAAGTCCCATTCCAGATTCGCTGTTGCGTTTTTTGTCGACTGCATTCAAGTCGAAACCTTTGCCGTTGTCGTCTACGATGATGCTTAGAAGTGTTTCGCTGTGAGAAAGTTGCACAATAATATGTGACGATTCGGCGTATTTTATGGCGTTGTTGATGGCTTCTTGGGTGAGACGATAAATGTTGATTTCGATTAAAGAATCTAGGCGCTGGTCAAAATCTGTTTTGTTGTAGAACAGGATTTCTTTTCCGGTTAGTTTGGAAAGTTCCTGTGTTAGTTTTGATAATGATGAAAC
>NZ_CAMLIX010000213.1 GCF_946479975.1 uncultured Flavobacterium sp. | reverse complement strand
AGACCGTGTTTCGTTAATAAACGCTTCTAGTTTTTACAATCAGGCTTACAGTTATATCAACAGATGGAATACGGTTATTTCGTTGGTAGATAATAGTGTAGGAGATGAAAGCATCAAGCAATTGGCAAAAGCCGAAGCGAAAGTTTTGAGAGCTTACGATCACTTTTTATTGGTCAATACCTATGCAAAAGCATATGATCCTCAGACTGCTGCAACCGATGGAGGAATCTGCATCATGGATAAATTTGATTTAGAAGCACAGCCTTCAAAATCGACTGTTGCCCAGGTTTACGATTTTATTCAGAAAGATATTGAAGATGCTTTACCGTATCTAAAAGAAAAACCAGCAGATGTTTATCATCCGTCTTTGGCATTCGCGTATGCGTTTAAAGCTAAAGTGCATTTGTTTAAACGTGAAATTGCTTTAGCGCAGGCTGCAGCAGAAAAATCACTTACTTACAACAATCAAATATTTGATTTGGTGGCCTATAATAAACAAGGCGGACCAACTGCGGTTGCTGTTCCAGCAGCAAGTAACGTAGAAGTTTTGAGCTACATGTACATGACAGGTTATAACGAAATGAACTTTGCTCAGAGTTATATCATTAGTCCTGAACTTAGAACTTTGTTTGGTACAAACGATGCGCGTTTCAATTTGTTCTTTAATTCTACAAGTACAACCAATTTAGATTTAGGTTCAAATACCGCTTATTGGGGAACACAATATACTAGATTTTTCTATCCAACTGTGGGTATGAAAACAACCGAAGTATATTTGATGCTGGCAGAATGTTATGCGAGAGATAATAAATTTAACGAAGCCGTTGGCGTTTTAAACACCTTACGTGCAAAACGTATTCTTTCTGGTACTGTTAATTTGCCTGTTCCAACGACAAGAAAAGAAACAATGGATTTGGTTATCAACGAAAGAAGAAAAGAACTGCTTTTAGGATTTAACCGATTCTTTGATTTAAAGAGATTGAATACGGAAACAGAATATGCCAAAACAATTACAAGAGTATTTCCATTGGTAAACAAAACCGTTCCTCAAAAAACATATACGTTACAGCCTAATTCTAGATTGTACATTATACCGTTTCCTGTATCGGTTTTACAGAAGAATCCGAGATTGACATTAAACACAGACGAAAAAGTCCCATTTTAATTTAGATGAAGAAGTTAATTATTTTACTAATCATGCTGTCTGCAGGACAGCATGGTTTTGCTCAAACTCCAGAAAAAAAAGCCGATAGTACTGCGGCATCGCCAAAAGGAGGCCTGCAGGCTTACAACAAAGTTATTACAGACAAAGCCAAAAACAAAGCGGGTCTTTTTACGATTAGTCAGGTAGATGCGAAATATTATTTTCAAATTCCAGACAGTTTATTCAATCGTTATATGCTGGTTGTAACCAGATATCTTTCGACTCCTGAAGGTTTTGGACGTTTTGGAGGTGAAAAAGCCAACGAACAGACTATTTATTTTGAAAAAGGAGTAAACAACACCATTTATTTACGATCACTTCAATACAAACAAGACGTTCGTTCTGCCGATTCGATGCTGGCAAAAGCATTAGCTGGAAGTAACGAAAATCCGATTGTGGGTTCTTTTCCAATCAAAACCACAAATCCTGATACGGGAGATGTTGTTGTAGAGGTTACGGATATTTTCAAAAAAGAAAATGCCGTTTTTTCTATTGAAACAAAAGAGAAAACAGAGAAAAAATTAACTTCGATTGCAGATGATAAATCGTTCATTGAAGGTATTGATACGTATCCAATTAATATTGAAGTAAAAACAACAAAAACCTATTCAAGTTCTCTCGCAAGCAGCGGAAGCATTACTTTGAGATTAAACACTTCGATTGTTTTACTTCCAAAAACGCCTATGCGTAAACGTTTTTTTGACGAAAGAGTAGGTTATTTTGCTAATAAATATGTTTTGTTTGATGATGATGAACAGCGTGCTCAAACCAAATATATCGTGCAGCGTTACCGCTTAGAGCCAAAAGATAAAGACGTTAAAAAATATTTGAGAGGCGAATTGGTTGAACCAAAAAAACAAATTGTGTACTACATCGATCCTGCAACTCCAAAAAAATGGAGACCGTATTTAATTGCAGGGATCAACGACTGGCAGAAAGCTTTTGAAGCAGCTGGTTTTAAAAATGCAATTGTTGGTAAAGAATGGCCGGAAGACGATAAAACCATGAGCTTAGAAGATGCAAGATATTCTGTAGTAAGATATTATGCTTCTGAAACGCCAAATGCTTACGGACCGCGAGTGAGTGATCCAAGAAGTGGTGAAATTATCGAAAGCCACGTAGGATGGTATCATAATGTGATGAAATTAGTGCAGAGATGGTACATGATTCAAGCAGGACCTTTGGACCCGAGAGCTAGAAAAATGCATCTGGATGATGAATTAATGGGACAATTAATCCGTTTTGTTTCTTCGCATGAAATCGGACATACTATTGGTTTACGTCATAATATGGGCGCAAGTAATGCAACTCCGGTAGAAAAACTTCGTGATAAAAAGTGGGTAGAAGCGAACGGACACACGGTTTCTATTATGGATTATGCTCGTTTTAATTACGTAGCGCAGCCAGAAGATAATATTAGTCCAAAGGGAATTTATCCAAGAATTGGAGCTTATGATAAATGGGCCATTCAATGGGGTTACGGATATTATCCAAATGCTAAAGATGAGTTTGACGAAGAGAAATTATTGGCTAAAATGACAACTGATAGTTTAGCTGCCAATCGAAAATTATGGTTTGGAGGAGAAGGAAAGGAAGAAGATCCTAGAAGCCAGACAGAAGATCTTGGAGACGATGCAGTTTTGGCCAGCGATTACGGAATCAAAAATCTAAAACGTGTTGTTCCTAATCTTATCCAATGGACATATCAGCCAAATGATGGATACGATAATTTATCAGATATGCACAAAGCTGTGGTAAGACAATACACTACCTATTTGTACCATGTTCTAAAATATATTGGCAATAACTACGTCACAAAAAGAACTGTAGATGAAAAAGGTATTGTTTATCAGGCTATTCCAAAAGCAAAATTAAAAGCTGCAATTGATTATTTAGGAAGACAATTGTTTGTTGCACCGCTTTGGATGTATCCAGAAGAAATCGACCAGCTGATTCCGATGAAAAGAGAAGAACAAATTGCAGAACAGCAGAATCAGGTTTTAAATATGGTTTTAAGTTCTGGAATGCTATACAATATCAGTTTAAAATCAATGCAGTCTGAAGGTGCTTATACCGTCCCTGAATTCTTAAATGATATACAGCAGACAGTTTGGGTAAAATTCAGCGGAGACGAAAAGCAGGATTTTTATAGAAGAAGTTTAGAGCGCGGTTATATTGAAAAAATGGGAATGCTTTTATTACCAAAAGAAGTAGAACCAGGAAGGGCTTTAAATACTGCACAGCGAAGTGATATTAGATTGTACGGAAGACAACATCTTTTAAAATTAAAAACAGATATCACAAAGCTGATAGATACAGCAACTGGAATCAACAAAGAACATCTTGAGAGTATTTTGCTGGACATTGATAAAATTATTACCAAACTAGATAATCCTACATCATGAAAAAAGTATTAGTGATAGCTTTCGTTTTTTTAAGCACTTTAACACAAGCACAATTAACTTCAAAAGAAGAAGTAACGCCAGAATTAGTTGCTAAACGCGAAGCACAAAAAAAAGAAATTACAAAAACGTATCTGGCATTAAAAAACAGCTTTTTGGCTTCAGATAGTTTAGCTGTGGTTAAAAATGCAGAAGCATTAAAGGGTTCTTTAAAAAACTTCAAGTTTAAAAAATTATTTCTAGAGCAGATGAACGCCGCTACAATTTCAAGAAAAGAAATTATGGATTTGGCAACACAGCTTACAGAGACTAAAAATATCAATAAACAGCGTAAAATTTTCGAAACACTTTCTGTAAAATATTGGGAACAGGCAGGGAAATTTAAACCTCTTGACGAAACCTTATATCTGCAAGTTTGCCCAATGACAGGAGCAGTTTGGACAAGTGACAGTAAAGAAATCAAAAATCCATATTACCCAAAAAATATGCTGACTTGCGGTGAAGTAAAAGCAAGTTTGTAAAAATTAGAATTTGAATTAGTTTGATAAATGCGGTCTTCTGAATAAGAGCCGTATTTGTCTTTTCTACATAATACGTTTGTATTCTATTTTTTAAATTAAATTTTAGAATAATTTGAGAGCTAAACCAGAAATGGTTTAGCTTTTTTTTTGCCTACAAAAATCATCTAAAAAGAAATGTTTTGTTCAAAGTCAAAGTGATTGGATTGCTGTATTTACTTAGAACTTATAAAGCATTTGCGGTTTAAATTGTTTCAATCAACTGGTTAAAAAGAGTTAATTTTTCTAAAAACATATTCCCAACTTACAAAAAATCCTACAGCGGTCCAAAAAACGAAATTTGGTTAAATCGTTTGTTTGTAGTGTTTTAAAATTTAGAACGAATTCAATTAACATTTTTTTTGCAAAAAGTATTGGGAAAATTTTAAGGTTAATAATTTTACATTTACTTTTGTTCTATCAAATTAGTCGAGTTTAAAATTGATTGTATAAGCCAGTCCAAATAATAATAAATCTAAAATTAATGAAAATGAAAAAACGAATGTGTTGCAGATAGAACGACCGTTTCTGTTCTAACAGAAATGGTTTGAGTTTTAAGAAATTGTATATGTCTTTAGCAGGAAAGTAAAAATTAGCGACAACCGTTTTCAGCTTTCCTCATTTATTAAACTAAAACAAGTAATGAAAAAAACATTAAATAAATATATTTGGTTATGTATTTTATTGGTTTCCATAGGAGTAAGCGCTCAAGAGACCAAGCCCTTGATTCAGTCAAAACTCGAAGGAACCGTAATTGACGCAGTTACAAAAGATCCTGTAATTGGAGCTTCGGTTAATATAAAAGGTACAACACACGGCGTTCAAACAGATTTTGACGGAAAATTTTATTTCCAAACAGGACAAAAATTTCCTTATACTTTAAACATAAGTTATCTTGGTTACAAAAAAGCAGAAGTTATTGTAGATAAAAATGCTGTAGTTATTGAACTTGTGGAAGAGCAGAATCAATTGTCAGAAGTTGTAGTTACTGCATTGGGTATTTCAAAAGAGAAAAAATCTTTAGGATATACTACGCAGGCACTTAAAAACAAAGATATTGCTGAAACAAAAGAAACAAACTTCTTAAACAGTCTTAGCGGGAAACTAGCGGGTGTGCGCATTACGAATTCGCAGGGAGATATGGGATCTTCTCGAATTATCATTCGTGGAGAAACTTCTATCGCAGGAAATAATCAGCCTTTATTTGTGGTTGACGGGGTTCCTGTAGACAACTCACAATTAGGAAGTGTTGGAGGAGCAACACGTGACTTCAAAAACGCAATTGCCGATTTAAATCCAAATGATATTGAAACTTTAACGGTTTTAAAAGGACCAAACGCGGCAGCGCTTTATGGATCTCGTGCAGCGCATGGAGTAGTTTTGATTACAACAAAATCAGGAAAAAGTCAAAAAGGATTAGGAATCACTGTAAACTCAGGAATCACAATTTCTCAAGTGGCTACTTTACCAAGTTTTCAAAACTCTTACGGACAAGGTTCAAACGGAAGATTCAGTTTTGTTGATGGAAAAGGAGGCGGAGTTAATGATGGTGTTGATGAGAGTTGGGGACCAAGATTGGACGGACGCTTAATTCCACAATTTTACTCAAACGGACAAGCAGTTCCTTTTGTAGCAAACCCAAACAATGTGAAAGATTTCTTCAATACTGGTGTTACTTATGACAATAGTGTTTCTGTTGCCAGATCAGATGATAAATCAGATTTCCGTTTAGGAGTTAACAACCAAAAACAATTGGGAACGGTGCCAAATAGTGAAGTAAACAAAACGAACTTTACGATTAATACCAATTACCAAATTTCAAAAAACATAAGAGTAGGAGTTACAGGAAATTACATTACGACAAACGCTCCAGCTTTACCAGGTGGTCCATCAGGTAACCGTGCGGCGGGTGTAATGCTTCAGTTTTTGTGGTTCGGTCGTCAGGTTGATATCAATCAGCTTCAAAACAATAGAGACGTAAACTGGAACAACAGTTATTACAGCAATCCATATTGGAACGCATATTATAATACAACAAGCCAGCAGCGTAACCGTTTTATTGGAGATGTTCACTTAGATGCAAAATTGGCTGAAGGATTTAATTTTAAATTCCGTACAGGAGTTGATTATTACAATGACAGAAGAAAATACACCATTAAATATGGTACAAACGGAACACCTTTCGGATCGTATGCAGAAGATGCTTACACCGTAAACGAACAAAATACAGAAGGTATTTTTACCTATACTAAAAAATTAAATGATGACTTTAGTTTAGACGCTCTTGCCGGATTTAATATTCGTAACCACAGCGATGCAAACAATTATCAAAAAGCACCACGTTTGGCGGTACCAGATTTGTATACTTTAACTAATTCTAGAGATCCGTTAACGTCATCAAATTATTTATCAAGATTAAGAGTGTATAGCGCATATGCTTCTGCACAATTAGGATATAAAAATTATGCTTATTTGAATCTTACAGCGCGTAACGACTGGTCTTCAACATTACCAAGCAGCAACCGTTCTTATTTCTATCCATCGGTTAACGGAAGTTTGATTTTATCTGAAGCTTTGAATTTGAAAAGCAACACTTTAGATTTCTTGAAAATTCGTGGAGGATGGTCTGAAGTTGGTAATGACGCAGATCCGTATCAATTGTCAACAGTTTATAATTTCCAAACTGCATTTGATGGAAATCCGATTCAAACTTCTTCACAAAAGAAATTGAATGAAGATTTGAAACCAGAAACAACTCGCTCAACTGAGGTTGGTGCAGAAGCTTCTTTCTGGAAAAATAGATTACATTTTGATGTTGCGTATTACAACACAAACAGTTTTGATCAAATTTTAGAGATTAAAACAACTGCGGCAAGCGGTTATAACTCACAATTGATCAATGCAGGTAAAATAAACAACAGGGGTATTGAAGTTCAATTAGACGGAAGTCCAATTCAAACAGAAAACTTCAGATGGAATATTGGAGCAAATTATTCTAGAAATAGAAGTAAAGTTGAAATTTTGGATTATGACAAACAAATTCAAAACTACACAATTGGTACTTCTGGTGGTGTAGATGTATTGGCATCAGTAGGACAAGCTTACGGAGCGCTTTATGGAACGGCATATTTACGAGACGCAAGCGGAAATATCGTAGTAGGAGCAAACGGATTACCGAAAGCAGATCCAACAAAAAGAGTTTTAGGACATTATACACCAGATTATATTGCAGGTGTAACCAATACTTTGACTTACAAAAACGTTGAATTATCATTTCTTGTGGATGCAAGTGTAGGTGGCGAAATTTTCTCAGGAACAAACAGAACAGGAACGTATACAGGTGTTTTAGAATCAACGCTTCCAGGACGTGGTGCTGAAAATGGCGGTTTAAGTTACTATTTAAATGGTACGACAAAAACTTTAGTAAACGGAACTGCTCCAAGCGGTGCACCAGTATACGATGACGGTATGATTTTTAACGGAGTATACGATAACGGAAATCCAAACACTACAATACTTAGTGCACAGGAATATTACAAAGCGTCATACAACATCAGTGAAGCGTATATCTACAGTTCAACTTTTGTAAAAATGAGAGAAATTAAATTGGCTTACAATTTCAATAAGTCATTTGCTAAAAAACTGGGATTAGAAGGAGCAAGCATCACGGCTGTTGGTCGTAACTTATTCTTTATCTACAAAGATGCGCCAAATATTGATCCTGAAACGGCTTTCAATACAGGAAATGCACAAGGTTTGGAGAGTTTATCGCTGCCAACAACTAGAAATTTCAGTCTTAATGTTAATCTTAAATTCTAAAAAAACGAAATCATGCTAAAAAAGCTATCATATATAATCTTATTTGGATTGACACTGACTTCGTGCAGTGACACTTTGGATGATATCAATAAAAATCCAAATGCAACCGAAACACCATTGGCGCCTTATTTGTTAACCGGATCCTTAAAACAAGGAGCTGATTTATACTGGGGATCAACCAATAACTTTGACTCTTCTTTGTTATTTGTACAGCACTGGGCTAAAATTCAATATACAGAACCAGACAGATACGATGTTTCTAATACGTCATTCACTACGCTGTGGAATACAGGTTACGCGACCTTAATTACAGATTTGAATAAAATTATTAGTCTGCCAGACGCACAGTCAAATTCCAACTATAAAGGAATTGCTTTAACGCTTCGTTCATGGACATTT
>NZ_CAMLIX010000212.1 GCF_946479975.1 uncultured Flavobacterium sp. | reverse complement strand
CAATTATTTTGGAATTGCCGATAAAGAACTTTCTATTTATAACGATGCCATTTTTTTCTATAATGAAGCCATTAAAGAACTTACTGATCCTGCATCAAAATTATCTCCATTAAACAATATTGCAGTCATTTATATTCAGCAAAAAAAATACGGCAAAGCCATAGAAATTTTAGAATCTATCTTAAACAATAAAGATATATCTAAAGAAAGTAAAAATAGAATATTAGATAATTTAGGTTTTGCTTATTTTAAACAAGGAAAACTTGACAAAGGATTTTCGCTAATGAATGAAAGTCTTGAAAACAGAATAAAATCTGACGATCTTTATGGGAGCATCGCAAGTTATCTTCATCTAACAGAATTTTACGCAGCAATAGATCCTCAAAAATCCAATCAATTTGCATTAAAAGCTTATGAAATTTCTACAAAACTCAATAGTGTAGACGAAAGACTAGAAGCTTTATCTTTTTTAATCACAAACAACAAAAGTGCTATTGATTCTAAATACGCTAAAAAGTTTGTTGTTTTAAACGACAGCATCATTAAAGTTAGAAACAACTTTAAAAACAAGTTTGCCAAAATAAAATACGATTCTAAAAAAGAAAAAGACGAAAACCAGAAACTTCGTTTAGAAAAAGCTGAAAATTTGCTATCGATTCAGCGCGGGCAATATCAACAGTATTTATTTGTCACGATTTCTATTTTTTTAGCTGTGCTTATTTTTTATCTGAGAAAATATTACCGAAATAAAAACCGTACTGAAAAATTACAAACGGCTTACGATACCGAAACCAGAATTGCCAAAGATATTCACGACGAATTGGCAAATGATGTCTTTAACACACTTACGTTTACACAGACACAGACTTTAGAAATTGAAAGTACAAAAGAAGTTCTAGTTCAAAAATTAGATCATATTTACGCTCGTGTCCGAGGCATTTCAAAAGAAAATAATAGTATTGATATTAAAACAAATTATGCAGGCAACTTAAAAGATATGCTTTCGACTTATAATAGTGAAGACACAAACGTTATTATTAACAGCATCGAAAAAGTAAATTGGGATTTAATTGACGAAATAAAAAAAGTAACCATCTACAGGGTTTTACAAGAATTAATGGTCAATATGAAAAAACACAGCAACGCAGCTGTAGTTGTGGTAAAGTTTGACAGCAACGGCAAAACAATTTTTATTGACTATACAGATAACGGAAAAGGATCTGAAAAAGATAAAATTATAAAAAATGGTTTACAAAATATGGAAAACCGTATTTTGTCTAATAAAGGAACTATTACTTTTGACACCGAACCAGATAAAGGTTTTAGAGTAAAAATAACAATGCCTAAATAAAAGCCTATGTTTAAAAAAGTAATAATAGCCGAGGATTTTGAAGAATTCAATTTAGCTGTTAAACAAACCTTGAATGATTTTAATATTGACAATTTTCAACATGCAAAATATTGCGACGATGCTTTTCTAAAAATAAGAAAGGCCATTCAGGACAATGAACCATACGATTTATTAATCAGCGATCTTTCGTTTAAACAAGATCATCGCGAAGTAAAAATTGGCAGTGGCGACGAACTAATTCAGAAAGTTCGTGAACTCCAGCCAGATATTAAAATCATTGCTTATTCTGTTGAAGACAAAAAAGTTCGCATAAAATCACTTTTTGAAGATTCTGAAATTAACGCCTTTGTGCTCAAAAGCCGAAACAGTATTGAGGATCTAAAAAAAGCGATTTCTGTAATTTCAACTTCTGATCAAAAATTTATTTCTTCTGAAGTTGCTTCTGCGCTTCAGGAAAAAGGCAACTACGAAATAGACGATGTCGACGTTAAAATTCTAAAATATTTATCGTCTGGAACTTCTCAAGATGAAATTATAGAAATTTTTAAAAACTCAGATATTAAACCCAATAGTAAAAGTGCAATGGAAAAAAGATTGGCAAAACTAAAAGACTTTTTTAAAGCCAATAATACCATTCATTTGGTTTCGATTACAAAAGATATGGGAATAATTTAAATTCCTTTTACTTCATTTATAAAGCTCCTTCGGGAGCTTTTCTTATTTCTATAGTTTAAAATTTAGTGATTATGGATTTCCGTAAAATACTGGTTTTGATTGCGTTTACTTTTGGCTTATAAATCAATTTAAAATTAATTAAAATCAAAAATTATGGAATACAAAGTAGTGCCATTCGTAGCTTCAATTGATCCCAAAAAAGGAACTTCAAATCATGTTGCTGAACAGCTTGAAAGCTTGATAAAAAATTTTACAAATCAAGGTTGGGAATATATACGTTTAGAAAGTGTTTCGACATTCGTACATCCAGATAACGGATGCTTTGGAATTGCAGCCAAACCAGGCTATACAACAAATAGTCAAATGGTTGTTTTTCATAAAAAATGAAAATTTTCATCTTATTAATTATTCGATTGTATTGGATCTTAATTCCTCAAAATAAAAGAAGAAAATGCATTTTTAAAAAATCCTGCTCCAATTATGTTTTTGAAACAACTCAAAAAGAAGGATTTTTAAAAGGATTAAAAGCTTTTAAATTTAGATATAAAAATTGCAGAGGAAATTTTTCAATTTTTCAGAATCCAATAGACAATAAAATTCAAATGATCCTTCCTTCTCAATTAATAATTAATAGTGAAGAAATCGCTGACAGGTTAATTAAATAAACCAAAAACACCCCACCATGATAACACTAGAACTTAAAAGCCATTTTTTAAGATTATACCAAATGGCATTATCAGATGATCAATTTGATGTTTTAGAACTTCAAATGCTGTATCATTTTGCAGATGAAAGAGGAATTCCTAAAGAGGAACTCGACAAACTTTTTTTAAATCCTGTTAATACCGAATTCATTGTTCCTGAAGCTTTAAACACTAAAATTGAATATCTATATGATCTCACCAGAATTATTTGGGCTGACGGAAAAATAACCGACGACGAATTAAATATGCTGAGAAAATATTGTAGAAAATTTGATTTCGTCGAAGAAAACATCAATGATTTATCTGACTATCTTATTGATTGTGTGCAGAAAAACATTGGCAAAGAAGAAATTATTAGTCAACTAAACACTTAAGTTATGAAACCACTTACACAATTATTTAGTTTAAAAAAATCTGAAGATTCCTCTGCTAAAGTTTTGGAAGAAAATGAAGAAGACAGAGAACAAATTCGCATAACATATTATCAAAGCGGTTTCGCTGCATCGGTTAAGGCAACGGGAAAACCAATTGTTCTAAAAGCATGTCTTCAAAATTTATATATGAGTTTTGAAGATCAATGTCGGAAACAAAAAATGGAACAAGACCGATTAAAACAGCCTTATCGCGAAGAACAGGAAAAAAACAGAACCGAACTTAAAAAGTCTGAAACTGCTATTGGGATCTATGAAAAAAAAGAGCAGGATATTAATGAAAATATGGATCAGATAAAAAATGAAATTATCGAGGTAAAACGCAATCCTGATAAATACGGAATCGAAGAAGGAAAAGGCTTAAAAGCTCAATTTTATATTGGTCTAATTCTTTTACTGCCCATTACATTATATGTTTTGGTTTTCTACATTTCAGCTTCTTATTCTGCTTTTTTCAAAGAGTTTTCGAATGATAGTTTAACTGCAGCAATATTTGATGCCGATGCTTTTACAAATGCATTTAAAGCAAGCTGGCTAGAAGGAGTTTTAGTGGTTACAATTCCGTTTGTTTTTATGGGATTAGGATATGTTATTCATATGGTTCAAAAAGGAAAAGGAATTAAAAATATTTTTAGACTTATTGCACTTTTTGCCATTACTTTTTTATTCGATTCTCTTTTGGCCTACATTATTGAAAAGAAAATATATGAGTTTAACAAAACAACAGAATCTTCTCCATATAATTTAAATATTGCTTTGGGAGAGCCAGAATTCTGGATGATCATATTTGCTGGGTTTGTGGTATATATTATCTGGGGACTTGTATTTGATTTTGTAATGAAGGAATTTGAAAACATAGATAAAATCAGAGCTTTTATAAGAGGTAAAAAAGAAAACTTACTCAATCTGGAAAAACTTAAAACCGATTATTTAAACAAAATCAACGATTTTAAACAACAAACTGTAACCATAAATGGTAAAATATCTGAACTTCAATCTAAAATTGATGGTTTTGTTTTTCCTGTCAAAGAGTATCTCCACTATCATCATCAGTATAAAGAGGGATGGTTTCAAGCAATTGGTACTGAGTTAGCACTGCCATATAAAGAAAAAGAAGAACTTCTGCAAAGTTGTGAACTTTTCTCTGAGGAACACCTCAGCAAATTAAATCTCGTTGATCCCGATTTCCAGCATTTAGTGTATTCCAAAAACTAATATTTATGAAAAATACTTTACTCAAAATTTCATTGTCGTTAGTACTGATTTTCTTTTTTTCATGCAAAGAAGAAAAGAAGAACGAAGCGAAAGAAACCGCGGTTAAAACTTCTGTTTCAGAAAATTATAATATCAGTATTCTTGTCGATTTATCAGATAGAATAAGTCTCAAAAAAAATCCAAATCCAACGATGGAAATTTATCAAAGAGATTTGGGATATATAAAATCTATTTCTGAAGCTTTTACCGAGCATTTAAAATCAAAAAGAATGAGACAGATTAATGACAAAATGCAATTGTTTTTTAATCCTGAACCTGAAAACCCTGAAATTAATTCAATCTCAAAAGAATTAAGAATTGCTGTAAATAAAGACAATGCTTCCAAAACATTCCTAAATTCTATTAACAATACATATTCTTTAAAAACGGCAAAAATCTATGAGTCGGCAATTAAAGATGATAAATATATTGGTTCAGATATTTGGAATTTTTTCGACAGCAAAGTTCAAGATCAATGTATAGAAAAAGATTTTAGAAATATCTTGATTATTTTAACAGACGGTTATATGTTTTACGAAGGAACTCAAATTAAAGAAGGAAATTTATCTTCGTACTTAACACCTCAACTCATTAAACAAAACGGACTCAACACCAATAATTGGCAGAAAAAATTTGAAACAGAAAATTTTGGTTTCATTAAAATTGATGCTGATTTATCTAATCTTGAAGTTTTAGTTTTAGGCATAAATCCAAATAAGAATAATCCTTTTGAAGAAAAAATTATAAAAGCATATTGGTCTAAATGGTTTTCTGAAATGAAAATAAAACATTTCGAAATTAAAAATGCTGATCTTCCTTCTAACTTGGATAAAATTATCAAAGATTTTATTTTAGAAAAAGAATAAAAAGCTAAACAACTGTGTTTTAAAGAGGAACTTCAATGTCCTCTTTTTTCGGTTTACAGTTATTGTAAAAAACATCTTTTCAAAAATTTTCTTCCGTTACGGATTTCCATAAAATACTAGTTTTTATTGGTTTTACATTTGAATATTAATTTAAACTACAAAACTATGGAAATGAATATTCAACTAAAGTCACTGGCAGACAAAATCAGTCAGCTAAAAAATAAAATTGAAACCGAAGAATCTACAAAACACGCTTTTGTATTGCCATTTATTCACATACTGGGTTACGACGCATTTAATCCGCTGGAAGTAGTTCCAGAATTTACAGCTGATCTTGGACTTAAAAAAGGTGAAAAAGTAGATTATGCCATCTTTCAAAACGGGGAACCTATTATCATTGTAGAATGCAAAAGCTGGAAAGAAAAACTTACGGTTCATAATTCTCAATTATTCCGCTATTTTCATGTGACCAAAACCCGTTTCGCACTTTTAACAAACGGAATTAATTATCAGTTTTTTACTGATCTTGACGATCAAAACAAAATGGATGAAAAACCATTTTTAGAATTTGATATTTGTAATCTTAAAGAAAATACGATCAACGAAATTGCAAAATTTCATAAAGCCAATTTTGATGTCAATAATATTGTAAGCAATGCAAGTTCATTAAAATACATTAAAGAAATCAAGAAACTTATAAATGCCGAATTAGAAAGTCCATCAAACGATTTTACAAAATTATTTGCTAGCAAAATATATACAGGAAGATTGACTGAAAAAGTGGTTGATGAGTTTAAAGATTTGGTTCAGAAATCGGTTAGTCAATTTATTAATGACAAAATTAATGATCGTTTGAATGCCGCTTTAACTAAAGAAACGATCAAACAGCAAGATGAAGAAATTAAAATAGTTGAAGACGACAATAAAGTGGTTACAACAGAAGAAGAACTTGACGGTTATCGTATTGTAGTTGCTATTTTACGCCGAAAACTTCCAATTGCCAGAATCGTATATCGTGATACCCAATCGTATTTTGGAATTCTGCTGGACGACAACAATAGAAAACCGCTTTGCAGACTTCATTTAAACAGTGGAAAAAAATACATAAGTCTTTTTAACAATAATAAAAGCGAAACTAAAGTCGCAATCTCTTCTATTGATGACATTTATCAATATGAAAAAGAATTATTGGAAACTGTGGCACTTTACGAAACAGAGTTAAATCCCGTATAAGTACTTATTTTAAAGAACTTTATTCTGTTTAGATTTATCGCAGTTTAATTAACTGAAGTTTCTGGCCTCAGTAAATCCCCCAAATGCCTATGCAAAAAAAATACCTCATCTTACTTTTTTTAGTACCATTTTATTCCTGTAAAAAAGTTACGGCCTCGCCTCCGCCACAAATAAATTCATTTTATAAAACAACGATTACGGCCGACGACCGCAAAACGATTACACCCGAAGAAGCCAAAACGTATCATGTCAATACGACTTACCAATACGAATACAGAACCGGAGATCCAGGACATTATGAATACAATTATGATGTAAAAGGAATTGATTTTAAAGGAGATTCGGTCTTTGGAAACATTAATACCGAAGGAAAGTACGGTGCCGGAATGTTAAAGATTGATACCGTTGGCGAAATCGAAATTGACACGGAATGGATTTCATACGGAAAACTAAAAGCCCTTGATAAAAAAGGAAACGAATACCAACTAATTGTCAAATAAACTGATGAAATATATTTTAATTCTACTTTTTGTTGCTGCAACTTCATTTCGAGCACCAGAAACCAATGTTTACATCTGCGGACCTACAGGCGCCAAAAAATACCATTTGAGCGAAAGCTGTCGTGGTTTAGGATCTTGTAGTCACGGAACGGTAAAAACATCACTCAAAAAAGCGCAGGGTTTAGGATTGACACTTTGTGGATGGGAAGATTAATGATCTTCCCACTTTTTTATTTAATTATTTGATAATAATGACTTTACGATAAATTCACATTAGTTTTATTAATTTGAAATAAAACTAATCGTTATGAAATTCTTTAATTTAAAATTCCTAGTATCATTCAAAGAATGGCTTTTTTTAAGAGCTATGCAATCTTCTTTCCTACACTAATAAACCGTTTAAAAATCAAGGAAAGACATATTGAATGAATAAAATTGAAAACTCATTTTTGAACAAAAACCAATTTGGGGAGGATTTCTTGTGGGGTGTTTCTACCGCCGCTTTTCAAATTGAGGGAGCACATGATTCTGACGGAAAAGGTTCTTCTATCTGGGATGTTTTTACCTCTCAAAAAGGAAAAATAAAAAACGGTCATCATGCCCTAACCGCCTGTGATTTTTACAATTCGTATCAAGATGATATCGGCCTGATTCGAGAATTAAATATTCCAAATTTCAGATTTTCGATCAGCTGGCCTAGAATTATGCCAACTGGAATTCATCCTGTAAATCAGGCTGGAATCGACTACTACAACAAGATAATAGATTCGCTTCTAGCTTCTGGAATCGAACCTTGGATCACACTTTATCATTGGGATTTACCACACGAACTCGAATTAAAAGGAGGCTGGACCAACCGTGAATCGGTTGCTTGGTTTTCAGAATATGTAGAAGTTTGTGTACAGCATTTTGGCGACCGCGTAAAAAACTGGATGGTTATCAACGAACCTTCCGTTTTTACTGGAGCTGGCTATTTTCTAGGCATTCATGCACCCGGAAAAAGAGGCATTACGAATTATCTAAAAGCCATGCATCATGTTACTTTAGCAACGACTGCCGGCGCTAAAATTATTCGGAATAAAATCCCGCAAGCCAATATTGGAACGACTTTTTCCTGCACGCACATTGAGCCTGCCACAGAAAGTGCCAAAGATATTGAAGCCGCAAAACGTGTAGATACTTTATTGAACCGAACTTTTATTGAACCCATTTTAGGATTGGGTTATCCGCAGAAAGATCTTCCTGTTCTTAAAAAACTCAATAACTACATTTTAGCAGGCGATTTAGATAATCTGGCATTCGATTTTGATTTTATAGGCCTGCAATGTTACACGCGTGAAATTGTAAAATCAGCAATGCTGATTCCATATA
>NZ_CAMLIX010000211.1 GCF_946479975.1 uncultured Flavobacterium sp. | reverse complement strand
GCAGAATGCAGATGCGCGATACGAATCTTCTAAAAAAATGGAACGCATCAAACAATTGGAATTGGAGAATGAATTGGAGCAGAAAAATAAACTTCTAGGCTACGGAATCGCAGGCGTTTTGTTGATCGGACTTGTATTTATGTTTCGCTCCTATTATTTCAGACAGCGTTATTATTTAAAACGCGAAGAAATTTTAAAGCAAGAACAAGCCAACAGCGATTTAAAAGTGCAGTTGATGGAAAAAGAAACACTCGAAAATCTAGCAGCCAGACTTTCGCTGGAAAGAAGATTACTGCGTTCGCAAATGGATCCGCATTTTATTTTCAATGCTTTAGGAAATATTCAAAGTATGATTTTGCAAAAAGATACAATTCCAGCCGTTTCTTACTTAAATAAATTTGCCAAACTTACGCGTCAGATTTTAGAACAATCTAGAAAAGAAACCATTTCGCTTGGAGAAGAAATCGCAACTTTAAAAAATTATATCGAACTGCAGCAGCTCCGCCTTAATAATAGTTTTGATTATGAAATTGTCTGCGATGAATCTGTTGAAGATGATGTACTTATTCCGCCATTATTAATTCAGCCTTTTATAGAAAATGCCGTTGAACATGGATTGAAGCCAAAACCGAAAGACGAAAAAGGACAGCTTAAAATTAATTTTTCGCAAATGAACGATCAAAAAAATCTAATCTGCACGATTAAAGACAACGGCATCGGACTTAAAGCTTCCAGAAAACTAAAAACAAACGAAAATCATCAATCTTTATCGACAACCATTACAGACGAAAGATTGTCCAAAATGCAGAAAGAACATCCAAATGCTGGATTTAAAGTTTTAGAAAGAGAATCTGCAAATGGAGAAACAGGCTGTATCGTTATTATCAACATTCCAATCGTATAAAAAATGTATAAAACTATAATTATTGAAGACGAACAACGCATACGCGAAGCTTTATCGATTATGCTTGAAATGGTTGCTCCAGATCAAATTCAGATTATCGCTTACGCGGAAAGTGTCGATGATGCTGTAAAACTAATCGATCGCTTAAAACCCGATTTAGTTTTTATGGATATCATGCTCCAAAACGGAACTGGTTTTGATGTTTTAAAAAAAATTACCTTCAATTCTTTTCATCTTATTTTTACAACGGCTTACGAACAGCATGCGATAAATGCCTTTAAATACAGCGCGATCGATTATCTTTTAAAACCAATTGATCCCGACGAATTAAAAACTGCTATTGACAGAATTGCACTTTTACAAGAAAGAGTATTAGAAAAACAGCAGTTAACTGAATTACAAAATAACCTTTCAAAAACACCTGACCGATTAATTCTTCCAACCCAAGAAGCGATGTATGTCGTAAAATTGGAGCAGATTTTAAGATGCGAAACTTCGGGTTCTTACACTACTTTTTTTCTAACAGACGGCAGAAAGATCATGGTTTCAAAACCACTCAAAAATTACGAAGATATTTTAGAACCGCCGCTGTTTTTTAGAGTACATCAATCCCATTTAATTAATGTAAATGCAATTGTAAGTTATTCCAGAGAAGGAATGGTTCATATGAATGATAAATCGGTTGTTCCTATTTCTAGAGGAAAAAAAGAGCAGTTTTTTAAATTAATGAAAGAAGAAATGTAGCTTTCAGCTAAATTTGAGAATTAAAACATGAGAATTAACTTTCTTTAATGTTATATTTTAATTGCAAAAACCTACTTCTTTTCCTATTTACCTTGTAGTATCAGTGACTATAATGCTGATAGAGGCATTTTTACGTAAATAAAAAGATTTTTTTCTTTTACTTTAAATTTAACAAATCATTTCGTGTTCAAATTAATGTTATATATTTGATAGGAAAAATCCAAAATTTAAAGCAAAAAGCAAATGCAAAATAACGTATTAGGTGTCTTAAAAGATCACGAAAACAAATTATTAACGATATGGTCTCAAATTCTTCTAGATAGTGGATCGGATGATGGAGCTGTAGAAGAAGAAGAATCAAAAGAATTTGCCTCCCTATTTTTAAATGCATTAGCAAAATCAGATGATAAACACTCACAAGAATTTGAAAAAGTTCAAGATTTAATTATCGGAATTTCTTCTTCAAGAGGAAAACGTGGATTTTCGCCAAGAGAAAACGGACAATATTTACTTTCGTTTAAAGATGCCGCTTCTCAAATTCTTTCGGAAGTAATTACAGATCCTGCGCAACTTTTCAGCGCGAATCTAAAATTAGGTTCTATTTTGGATAACATGATGATTATGACTTTCGAAGCCTTCATGAGAGGAAGAGAAGATGTTATCTCAAGACAGGTTGATGAAATAAGTGAAATTTCGACTCCAGTAATCTCTGTTTGGGATGGTATTGTTGCTTTACCAATTATTGGAACTTTGGACAGCTCTAGAACTCAAGTTGTAATGGAAAGTTTATTACAGCAGATTGTAGATACAGGAAGTTCTATTGCTATTTTGGATATTTCTGGTGTACCAGCTGTTGATTCACTTGTAGCACAGCATCTTATAAAAACAGTTAGTGCAACTCGTTTAATGGGTGCAGAATGTATCATTAGTGGTATTCGTCCAGAAATTGCTCAAACGATAGTACATTTAGGTATTGATTTGAGCGATATTACAACAAAAGCATCTCTTGCAAGCGCTTTAAAAACAGCTTTTGAAATGCTGCAGTTATCTGTTGTGAAAAAAAGAAAAATTGTAGAATAAAGATTTAAGTTTTTTATGGAAAGAATTCCTATACTAAAAATGGGAGATTTTCTTCTTGTTACCATACAAGTAGATTTGTATGATCAGTTGGCAGAAAATCTTGAATCAGATTTAATAAATACCATTAGTAAGCATAGTTCAAAAGGTGTACTAATAGATATATCGGCAGTTTCTATTATAGATTCGTTTATGGGACGAATTCTTGGAAACATTGCTGTTATGTCTAAAATATTAGATGCGCAGACAGTTGTTGTAGGCATGCAGCCCGCAGTTGCAATAACATTAGTAGAACTTGGATTATCTTTAAATGGAGTCATAAGCGCCTTGAATGTAGAAAAAGGCATGGATTTACTTCGCTCAAAAATGCACATAAGCGATAAAGAAGAGCAGGAGTATGACGACGATAACGAATAGCAAGGAAGAAGCCCCTGTTTTAAAAGAACAGGACGTTGTACCGCTGCGTAATCGTGTAAAAGAGTATGGTGTAAAAGCGGGTATGAGCATTTTAAATCAGACCAAACTTATTACAGCAACTAGCGAACTTTTACGTAATCTCCTCAAATATGGCGGCGGCGGAAGAGTTATTATCGAGTCTGTGAGCAACGGGCGCGATAATGGCGTACGAGTCACTTTTATTGATAATGGTCCCGGAATAGCCGATATATCTCTGGCAATGAAAGATGGATACAGCACAGGAAAAAGCATGGGATTGGGCTTACCCGGAACAAAAAGACTTGTCAATGAGTTTGACATTAAATCAGAACTAGGAAACGGAACTACCGTTACTATAACAAAATGGAAAAATGGATAATACGTTTTCCACTTATAAAATTGATGACAGAAGTCTGATAGCTTTTATAAAAAGAGAAATACACAATCTTGCCCTTCAATTGGGCTTTACCCCTCACAGAGCTGCAGAAACAGATATTATTGTAGCAGAACTTACCTCAAACATAATGAAATTTGCGAATGGCGGTGAACTGCTTTATCGTGCTAATTTTAATGGAGAATACAATGAAATCGAAATCTATTGTCTGGACAATGGCGTAGGCTTTAATAATGTTTCCAAAATTATGAATGACGGTTATTCGTCAGCAAACACGCTTGGACATGGTTTAGGCTCTATCAAGAGACTAAGCAATGATTTTCAGATTTATTCTATGAAGAACTGGGGATGTGTGCAGTATGTTAGAATCTGCGAAAAACCAGATCTTCCAATTCCTGCTGTAAAAAGCGGTCTAAACTACGCAACAATTGCTGTAAATTATCCAGGTGAAAATATTTGCGGAGATGGGTATTATATAAAACAAAACAGCAAAGGTTTTCAGATCTTTGTAGGAGACGGATTAGGACATGGTGAAGGTGCCAATGAAGCAGTTGAAGCTGCCATCAAGGCTTTTAGACAATCTATAGAGACTGATCCGACAGCTATTTTAAGAGATATTCATTCAACAGTAAAAAAAACCAGAGGATTAGTTGCAACAATAGCATCAGTAGATTACAAATCAGAAACTTGGAATATTTGTGGTGTCGGTAATATTAATACCCGTCTTTTTAACGGATTGGAAAGTAAAACCTATACCCCTTATAACGGAATAATTGGTCACAATATTCCCCGAACTCTGAACAATACAATTGTACCCTATAAAAAGCACCAGATTATAATTATGCACAGTGATGGTTTGCGAACCAGATGGAGTTTAAACGACTTAAATTCTATTTTCAAACACAGTTCTAGTATAATAGCATCGGCACTTTTAAAGGAAAACATAAGAGGAACTGATGATGCAACAATTTTGGTAGGTAAAATAAATTGAGCATGATAAAAGAGATCATACAAATAAATCTTGACAACGAAATGGACCTTATATTGGCCCACAAACGTTGTATGAAAATTGCAGAAATGTGTGGTATGGCCTCTTCATTTCAAACTCGTTTTTCAACCGCAGTCTCTGAGGTCGCTCGATGCGCCATTGCAAAAGGAAAAAATTCGCTTTTGGTTTTGGGGTTGAATATTGTAAAATCTACTCAAAAAGAAATCGTTGCTGTCATCACAGATTCTGTTGATTTAAAAAGCTGCAGTCCAGAAGCTTTTACTTATGCTTCTAAAATTTCAGAAAGCATTCAATACGATTATTCTAATCATCAATCGACAACCCAGATAAGACAGCGAATTACTGCGCCTGGGCTTTTGTCAGAAATGAAGATTAAAAGCATCATCGATTATTTTAAATTCGAACCGCCTTTATCTCCGTATGATGAAATTAGAAAGAAAAATATTGAATTAATAGCACTTTCAGAAAAACTGGCCGAAAGTGAAAATAAATACAAACAATTAGCCAATACAATTCCGATTTTAATTTGTGTTTTAAATGAACGCAACATAGTATTATTGGCAAACGAATCTCTAGAAACATATCTAGAAAAACCGTTCCTTTCTTTTGATCGAAAAACTTTAGCTAATTTTATTCATTTAGAAGATATTGACGGTATTTTGGAAGGCTGGAATAAAGCCAAACAAAACCGATCTAATTTCTTGGCTGAAACAAGAATAAAAAAAGGTTCAAAATACCTTTGGCATTTAATATCTATTATTCCAAATAAAGCCGAAGACGGAAGTTTTAACAGCTGGCTTGTCTATTTTGTAGATATCAACGCTCAGAAAATGATCGTAGAAACGCTGAAAGACAATACCGAATTGAAATTAACCAAAAATGAATTGGAAAATGTCAACTCTAAACTTCGTTTTAAAAACAAAGAATTAGAGCAATTCGCCTATATTGCCAGTCATGATCTTCAGGAACCGCTGCGAAAAATTATGATTATGCTTTCGCGCGCTGGAGAACATTTAACTGAAGACCAAAAGAAAAAATATTATTTTGACCGAATTACATTAGCAGCCGGCAGATTATCCAACTTAATTACAGATGTTCTTAATTATTCAAGAATTGAAAACAAAGAACAATATTTTGGAGAAGTCGATTTAAACGAAATTATTGTCGACGTTTTGAGCGATTTAAGTTTGGTTATTGAAGAAAAAAATGCTCTCGTAAATGTAAATCCGCTGCCAAAAGTTTTCGGACTTGATACGCAACTTCGTCAGTTATTATACAATTTAATAAACAACGCACTTAAATTTAATACCGATCAGCCAACAGTAACCATTTCATCTGAAGATGTTCCAAAAGATGAAAAATTACTTACTTCAGCAGAAAATTATCATGTGATTTCGGTTGCAGATAACGGAATTGGAATGGACGGAAACTATTCTGAACGCATATTTGACATGTTTCAACGTCTGCACGAACGTGATCAATACGGAGGAAACGGTATCGGTCTTGCCTTATGCCGTAGAATCATTGAAAACCACAACGGTATGATTAACTTCAGCAGTAAACCTGGAGAAGGAACAACGTTCTGGATTTATCTTCCGAAAAAACAAACTGCTTTTTAACAGCAAAGTTTCAACGCTTTTTTGAAATGAGAGATCTATAAAAACACAAGAACGCAAAGTTTTTCTATAAAGCTTTGCGTTTTTTGCGTTTATTATCAGCCCACGTATTAAAAAACATTGCGAACTTTGCGGTTAAAAAAGAAACTTGAAACAATAAAAACATCTTATAAAGTAATCCTCCACCAATACCAATTTAAACCTACAGATAACAAAGTCTCTATTTTGTTATTCCTTCATCGTATCTATTTTTGACGAAATAAATAACTAAAACGATGAATAATAAAACCCTTTCTATTTTGAGCTATGTTACTATCATTGGATGGATTATAGCTTTTGTTCAAAGTAAAGATTTAACTCCGAAAAGTGATTTGGTGCGCTACCATTTAAAACAAGGATTCGGAATTTTTCTAGTTTCTTTACTTGTCAACGTTGCTTTATCTGTTGTAGTAATGGTCGTTCCCGCTCTTTACTTTTTAAGTTATATTGGTTACGTACTTTTCATTTTATGGATTTTCGGAATCATAAATGCTGCGAACGAACAAAAGAAACCAATTCCAGTAATTGGAAAAATGTTTGAAGACAAATTTGATTTTATCAACTAAACTATAACTATTTTTTAGCTGACGTTTTTATTTTTTGGATGTAGGATTTGATTCTCAGAGAATCTCAGTGATTTTAAAGTCAACTGATCAGATTTGAGAATCTTTTCTATTTAATTAAGACAAACCTTCTAACTGCTGAAAAACCGGAATCAAAGCTTTTCCTTTCTCCGTAAGATTATATTCAATATGCAGCGGTTTCAATTTAATGGTGATTTTTTCCAAAAGTCCCTCCTCTTCCAACTCTTTCAGCGCTGTTGCCAAAGACTGTTTATTTGAACCCTGAATTTGTCTCAACAAGGTATTAAAACGCAAAGGCGATTCTACAGCCAGCCGAAAAATTTCTGCTTTCCATTTTCCAGATAACATTTTTAAAAGTCTCTGCGCAGGACATGTTTCGATTTCTTCCATGATTTTATGGTAGTCAAATAAATCTGACTTATTGTTTTGGAATGTTTTTTAATTAAAAATGTAAAAATTCTAAAGTAAAAATATAAAATGAAAGCAAAGAAACCAAGCGAAATGACAAATGAGGAATTCTGTATGCTTTAAATAATTTTATAACATGGCTTAATTTAATTTTTTGTTCACAAAAAGTCTTATAAAAAAAATTAAATTTGATCTCCCTAAACAAGCCCTTAAAATTATGATCTTTCAAAAAAGAACACTTTATTTTTTCTCTTTATTTTTCTTTCTTTTGCTTGCTATTTCAAGCAATGCACAGGACAAAAAACCTGTTAAAAAAGAGACACGCGGCAGATTATTCAACGATACTACAGCAACAGACAGTGATTATTTAATCTCAATTGAAAAAGCTGGAGAAGTATTAGAATCTGCTTACAACGATATTGATTTTGCTGGAGATACGCACCATCTTTTTGGCGAAATGCGCCGCACAGAAAGCAAATTAGATCTAATTCTAACGAGTTTAAAAGGAGCAAATCCGAATGTGCGCAACCAGCAGATGTACCGCATTGTTCTTCAAGAAATCGAACAGGAATTAGATGAACAAAATAAAGCGATTAATGACAGGAATTTAAGCCTGGAAAACATTAAAAAACGTGTAATCGATCTTCGTAAAGACAAAACATTAATTTCTTTAATAAAAGACACAATCCGTCGTAAACAATTTCAGAAAGAATTTGGAGATTTAAGAAAAAGATATGTTTCGACAGACAGTCTTATGACGAAAAACCAAACGACTTTAAACAATAAAAAACGACTTACAGTTCAAAGGAAAATAGCGGTTTCAAATGCTTTGGTTAACGTTGAGGCGAAATTGGAGAAATCTGGAATTAGTATTTTCAGTAAAGAATATCCTTCTTTATGGCAGATCAACGATTCTGCATCAAAGAAAAAAGTCACGCATAATATTAAAGCAAAGATTATAATCGAAGAAAATGTCGCGGCTTATTATCTGGGTTACAAAGCAGGCGAATTAGTCACGTTATGTTTCTTTATGGGACTTTTATTTTGGTACATTTCCCGCAATCTAAAATATCTCAATGCAAATGGTTATGCTGAAAGTCTTACACAGTTAAATTTCAAATATCTAAATCGAGGTGTTTTACTTCCTGTTTTAGTAATTGCGCTAAATATAGCAGTGGTTACCAATTTGTATGCTCCTGCCCTATTTTTAGAATTGATTCAGCTCTTTTTAC
>NZ_CAMLIX010000210.1 GCF_946479975.1 uncultured Flavobacterium sp. | reverse complement strand
CGAGCTGTATTTTTCTCAAAACGTTTTTCAAGAATGCTTAAAATCTCTTCTTGTTCGTTTGCTGTGAGTTGTTTTTTCATGGTTTTGATTTTTTAATTAGAACTACATTTTCTGTTTTCTGGTCTGTAATACCACGAAACAATAGTTAAAACAATTAATAATAATGGTCCAAAAAGTGCAATTGGTTCATCTCGTACAGCCAAATGAGAAACTACAGCGCCAGACATTGCAAAGAAAAAACCTGCATAAGCCCATTCTTTTAATAAACCAAATTTAGGAATAAGAATGGCGATAACCCCCAAAAGCTTCCAAACTCCCAAAAGCGTTAATAAATAAAGCGGATATCCTAAATGCTGTATCATTTCTTTTTCTTCTTTGATCTGCATCAATTGTACAATTCCAGTTGATATCATGCCTAAAGCCAGCCAAAAGCGTAGCAATCCAATAGATAATTTTATTCTTTTTACTCATTTTATTTTAGTTTAGTTACAATTTCTTCAAGTCGATTGTGTGCCATATTTAAACCGAAGGCAAATGGCATTTTTAGTTGTGTCATTCTATGCTCAATCGATTTGTAGACAATTTGCATAGTTAATTTACTGGTTTGGTCGGTTAATTTTTCAAATTCTAAAAATTCAAGCTGAGGTGCAAAATTGCTGTTTTCCATTTCAAAAGTGCGGACAATTTTTTCGTTAAAAACAAAATCATGAATAACACCATTTGCTTTAAAAACCACATTACCATTTGCGTCGCTGGTTTCAAATTCCCAGCCACCATATTTTTTATTCTCTAATTTCAAAACTTTTGTCCCCATCCATTGTTCTACAATTTCAGGTTCAACATAGGCTTTAAACAATAATTCTACCGGCAGATCAAATTCTCTCGTAATTACAAGATCCTGCCTGTTATCTTCAGCGTGAATTTTGGTTTTATTTTCCATGATTTTATTTTTTATAGTTTTTCATGATCGCTTCTAATTTATTAAAACGATCGTCCCACATTTTTCTAAAAGGTTCAATAAAACTGTCAATTTCCTTCATTTTTTGTGGATTTAAATGATAAAAAATTTCTCGTCCGCTTTGTGTTTGATGTAGTAATTCACATTCACTTAAAATCTGAATATGTTTCGAAATCGTCTGTCTAGACGAATCAAAGTTCGCCGCAATTGCACCAGGAGTCATTGCTTGTATGGCCACTAAACTCAAAATAGCTCTTCGGGTGGGGTCGGCTATTGCTTGAAAAACGTCTCTTCTAATTTCCATTACGCAGTTATTTGACTGCAAATATAGCGAAGTCATTTGACTGCGCAATACATTTTTGTACTATTTTTTCTAAAATTTTGTTTTTCTTCCAAAAAACAAAAACCTTCAAACTATTAAATTTGAAGGTTTTATAGAAGTTATAGCAAAATATCTCTTTCAATCCGTATTTGTTCCAGAAAAGATTGATCGTGCGAAATAACAATCAAAGTTCCGTTATAGTCATTAATTGCAGCGGTCAGTATTTCAATATTTTGAAGGTCTAGATTATTTGTTGGTTCGTCTAGAATAATCAGTTCTGGCGCTTCATTGCTTATTGTTAAACAACAAAGCATTAATCGCATTCTTTCGCCTCCGCTTAAAGCGCTGCAGGATTTATCCCAATCCTTTTGAGAAAATAAAAAGCGATTCAATCTCATTTTAATATCATGCTCTTCTAAACCACAATCATTAAACATTTGCGCCTGCTCGTAAATATTTAAATCATTTTGCAAAAGAGAATAATCCTGATCAATATAAATTTTCTTTTTTATTGAAGAAAATCTGTTTCCTGTTTTAGGATTTAATTCACCCAAAATAATTTTTATTAAGGTGGTTTTCCCCGATCCATTTAAACCTTTAATATTCAGTCGATCGCCAGAAAGTATTTCAAAATTTAGATTTTCTTGCCAAAGTCTTTGTATTCCGTAATTATAATTGATTTCTTCTGCTCTAAAAATGAGTTTGCCTTTATAAAATGAAGCAGTATTAAATCCAAATTTCATCTGATCTATCGTAGGAAGTGAAGAACGAAGTGATCTTAAATCATCTGAAATGTCACTGATTTTTTCTGCATGAACATCTTTTAGTTTAGAACTGCTGTTTTCTGCTTTATTCCGAAGCGTATTCATCATAATTCTAGAAACTCCTGATTTTTCTTGTTTCTTTTTCCCTCTAGAATCCAGTTTGTTCTGACGCTCAATGGTTTCCCGCTCTTTTTCTTTTGCTTTTTTGAGTGCTTTTTCTTTACTCTGAACATCCTGTTCTAAAGCATTTTTTTCTACTTTTTTCTGTTCGCTGTAAAAATCATAATTGCCGCCGTAAACTGTTATACCATTTTTACTCATTTCAAAAGTCTTATTTAACAAATTTAAAAGCATTCTGTCGTGACTTACAACCAACAAAGAGCATGAAGTAGATTTAATAAAATCGTATAATAAGTTTCGAGACACAAAATCTAAATGATTACTTGGTTCGTCCAGCAAAACAAAATCGGGCTCATGAATCATAATTCCAGCCAAAAAAACTTTTGTTTTCTGTCCGCCACTCAACGTTTCTAATTTCTGTTCTAAGTCCAAATCTTGAAGCTGCCAATACGATAATGCTTCAGTACATCGCTCTTCAATTGTCCAGTCATCATTTAAAAGCTGCAGGTTTTCTTCTGTAACATTTCCTTCAAGTATTTCTTTAAGTGAATTTACTTTATCCTTAATATTCAAGGCTTCAGAAATAGTAATTTCATTAAACTGACCAAATATTTGCGGTAAAAAGTAAGGACTCGAATTTTGAATAAGCTGACCAGAACTAGATTGTAATTGTCCAGCAATGATTTTTAACAATGTAGATTTCCCCACACCATTATTTCCAACCAAAGCAATTTTTTCATGGTTGTTTATAGTAAAACTAAGGTTTTGAAACAGCATATTTTTACTCTCATGCTGATAAGAGATATTTTGAAGAATAAGCATAATTTCTTTCTTTTAATAGATAAATAATTAAGCAACCACAAATTGATGGTTACTCACTAAATTTTTCCTAAGAAATTATTTTTCACATAACGTATTACTTATTTGAAGTATGCAAAGATATTTAATTCGTTTTAAAAATCAAAAAACCATTCTTTACAGTGGTTAAGAATGGTTTTTCAATTGAATTAACTTTATCCTTTATTAAATTTTATTGAGAGTGATTTTAGCTTCTTTTGCATCTAAAATTAATTTATCCTCCGTAATAGTACTCACACAAGGGTAGGGCGTACCAACTTCATCTTTAATAACCAAACTTGTTCCTTTATTGGTCAAAGCGTAAGTTCCTTCTGTTATTTCGCGAAGTAAATATCCTGTTACATGACCATCTTCTGTAAAAGTCAGGGTTCCGTTGGTTAGAATCTCATTTTTTGTAGAATCTGACATTGCCGTTTTTGGCTCAACAGCACTAACTTTCCATGAATTCACGAGCTTGTTTCTTTTACTATGACATGAAACCATTAATACAACAGCAATTGCAATTACGAGGGTAAATAATTTAGAGTTTTTCATGATTTTGTGATTAAGAAGTTAAACAGGAAAAAGTTACAAAAAATATCAATACTAAAATATCAATACTAAAATATTAGTAATCAATTATTTATAAATATTTTTATTCACCACTAAAAATCACGACTTTTTTATGATATCCAAAAAAAGAGGATTTTAATTAAGAGTAAGTGCTCCTAATATTTCTTCGTACATAAACGGACCACCAGGATATGTGGCCGTGTAATCCAAATTCATCCAAACCTGACCGCGTTCGTCTATATGGTAATGGATTTTTTTTCCGTAGCTTTCCTTAACGAAAAGAACGTTTTTAATTAAATAATTGACTTTTTCCAAATCAATCATAGAGCCAATTAAAATTTCAGGATAAATATGTCCTTTGGTATGTATAAGTCTGGGTGTACCGCCAATAGCTCGAACAGCGGCCGCCATTAAAATAGAATGATCGTCGCAATCGCCAGAGAAATAATCTAAAGATTCGCTGGCGGTTGCGATGTAATCACCTTCTTTAGGATCATTTACATAATTCCATCTGCCGTTAATTTCTTTAAAAACAGCAAAACATTGAATTATGGTTCGATAATCTGAATATCCTCTAATTCCTTTAAAATGTTTGCTTGTTGCCATAATAGCAAAATTTCGCACTTTAGGGTTTTGATATTCTATAGCATTTATAATTTTTGTTTTATTTGGAAAAGGAAGCAGTTTTGCCACAATAATATCCTGCGGATACGGATTGTCTGACATGGTATAAATCATCGAATTGTAATCTTCTGAGATTTCGCTGAAGCCATAATTCCCAATAACACTTCCGTAAAACAAAACCAATAAATAAACTGCAATACACAGAATAATGATGGTTCTGAGATACATTAAAAGAAAAAATACAGCTGCAAAAACAAAAATAAAGATAAATACACGATCTAAATTGAATGACCATTCTAAATCAATTAGGTTTTGATGCAGTATAATGAAAATCGGAATGGTAATCAAAAGACTCAACAGCGAAATAATAATCCTGTCCCACGGGGATTTCACCTGTAGTTTAGATTTTAATTGCGGAAAGTCAATTTTAGGGAATTTCATCATACGAATCAAAAAAGCAATATTACAGTGCTTTAACGGTTTCTACAAAAATACTTTTTTTATCAATAATTCCCAGATCAAATAATTGATTTTGAATTTTATTAAAAGACTTTTCTGTTAAATTTTTCTGTGACCATTGGGTCAATTTCAACCACTCTTTAATATCTGATGCCTTTTGGTTAAAAAGCTTCGATAATTTTTTATCAATTTCTGGAATCTCTTTAAAATCAACCGTTGTTTTATTGATGATTTCTAGAATTTTTTCTACCGCTTTAGGGTTCTTTTTCAAGAATTCATCGCGAACTGCAATAATAAAAGAAGGCCAAGGAGTAGGGCAGTCGTCAATACGTCTAAATATTCCTTGATCTACAAGCGGTTTTGTCATAAAACGCTCCCACATAAAGTAGTCTGCTTTTTTGCTTGTTAAAGCATCAACAGCACCATCAATTGTATTAACGATTTCAAATTCCAGGTCATCAGTCTGCCAGCCTTGTTCATTTGCATTAACATAAGCCATTAGCTGTGATCCTGAACCAACTCTTGAGATGGCTGCTTTTTTATTTTTTAGATCTTTTAAGGTTTGAAAATCAGACTTCGCATCAACATGAATTCCCCAGATTAAAGGCGACTGCACATAAATCTGAACAATTTTGCTCGGATTGCCTGCCGAGATATCTTTCAGAATTCCTTCAGTTAAAATTACCGCTAAATCTGTTTCGCCGTCACGAAGCATTTGACACATTTTCCCAGTACCTTCGGGAACATTTGTCCATTGTAAGTCGATGCCTTCTTCTTCAAATTCACCATTTTCTATGCATAGATGCCATGGCAAATTGAAGTGTTCCGGAACACCCGCAATTTTGACAGTTTTCATTTATTTTAAGTTTAAGTTAAGTTGCTTGCTTGGTATGCGTATGCGTAATCTTATTTTAGTTTGTTTAGTTTAATTTGTTGATTAAAATTTTCTTTAAACACATAGAAACATAGTTTTTGTAAATTTAAAAAAGACATTTCATTAATTTAAATAAACATAGCTATGTGTTAAAGCTTGCTTTTTTTTTGGTAATCTTGAACAGAAGCAATAAAAACTATGTTTCTATGTGTTGAAACTAGTTTTTTAGTAAATCTGTTCGGTGTTTTTCTGAAAGACAAGGTTCTGCAAATTCGATAATTTCCTGAGACTCATATTCACTCAGCAAGTTTCGTACCAATGAATAATCTACATCTTTTCCTATTTCTGCTGCAAAAAATGTTTCGTTTAATGCTTCAGACAAACAATTAATGATCTTTAATTTATCTCGAATAATTGCCGCATCAAAACCTTTTTCTAATATCGCAATCTGAACAATTGAATTTCCAGAGTTCTGAATTGTTTTCTTGTGCATGAATTTCTCTTCAGTTTCATCAAATTCGGCATAAAAAAGATCATCTGTTGCAATTAAAGGCCCAAAAAACGGAATATTATCCAATTTAAAAAGTCCTTTTTCTAAATCAATAATTTCTGCCCACATGGTTTCAGAAACTACTTCGTCTAGATAATCGCTGTAATATTTAAATAGTATTTTTTTATGAGTTTCAGACATTATTCTATTTCGTTTATTATGGCTTTTAAGGATGATATTACTATTCGATAGCCGTCTGGATCTTGAATCATTTTTCCGTTTTCTTTCCAATACGGATTCACAGGGGCTATCGTCGAAATATTATTATGTGTAAGCTTATTTATTAATTCATTATAACTTGAAATTGTTTTTGGATAAAGCACAATTATATCATCTTCATCAAAAGAATGACTGGCTTTTGCATCAGACTGTGTAAATTCAAAATGCCAGTCTAATCCTGATTTTCCAATAAAAATTCCATCATAATTATTATGGTTTTCAAAACCGCCCAGCAATTCAAAACCAAGAATGTCGACGTAAAAATCTTCAATCTTTTTTAGATTATTGGTATGTCTCGCCACTCTCAAAAACATAATAATGATATTTAATTATCAACCTAAAATTAATTACCTGCTAATTTGTTTAACGTGTAAGCAATTAATTCATCTACAGCTTTATACGGGTCTTCACTAAAAGTTCCAGATGCACGATTGGCAATAATAGCATTAAGCGATAAAGCATTGTGACCTAAAAGTGCAGAAAGTCCATAAATTGCAGCCGTTTCCATTTCTAAGTTAGTAATTTTAGTATTATTATGGCTAAAATTATCCATTTTATTATTCAATTCTTCATCTTGAATATTCAAACGTAAAACTCGTCCCTGCGGACCGTAAAATCCTCCGGCAGTTGCTGTAATTCCTTTGAAAATTTTATCTGATTCTATTAATTTTTCTAACTCCTCAGAACATTGTGTTACATAAGGTTTTCCTTTTTTAGGATCCCAATTGGTATGAGCAACAAATGCATCTTCAATTTCTGTAATCGAAACATCGTCGATTAAATAGGAGCGAAGCATATTGTCTAATCCTAAACCAAATTTAGACATGACAAAACTGTCCACCGGAATATCTTCCTGCAAAGATCCAGAAGTTCCTATTCTGATGATATTTAGAGAAGTCAATTCTTCTTTTGGTTCTCTTGTTTTTAAATCGATATTTACTAAAGCGTCTAATTCGTTTAGTACAATATCAATATTATCTGGGCCAATTCCTGTTGAAATTACAGAGATTCTTTTGCCTTTATAAATTCCCGTCTGGGTTTTAAATTCTCTTTTTTGAGTAGAATATTCGATTGAATCGAAAAACTGAGTGATTTTTTCTACTCTGTTTTGGTCACCAACAAAAATTATGTCGTGTGCAATATGTTCAGGACGAAGGTTTAAGTGGTAAACGCTTCCGTCTGGATTTAATATTAATTCTGATGATTGTATCATTTTTTTTAAGTTGCTAAGGTTCAATTTCTAAAATTCCAATTTCTAAATTCCAAATTCCAAAAAATTGAATTTAATTGAAGCTTTATGTCTTTTTAGATGTCAAGTTGGGATTTGGAATTTAAATATTGGGATTTTATCCACCTACACGTTTGGTTTTAAAGCCTTTTTCTTTTAAGATCGCCATAATTTTATCGCGGTAATCGCCTTGAATTATGATGGAATCGTCTTTAAAAGTGCCGCCAACGCTTAATTTGGTTTTGATTTCTTTGGCTAAGATTTTAAAATCCTCGTCAGAGCCTTCATAACCTTCGATTATGGTGGTTGCTTTTCCTTTTCGTTTTTCAAATTTGCAGATCATCGGCTCTTTTTGAACGTAAAGAACGTGTTCTTGTTCTTCAACTTGTTCAGGCTCATTCGATTCCTCATGATCTGGAAATAAATTCTTTAATTGATCTTTAAAGTCCATATTTTCTTTAATTCTAAAAATAAATTCTAAGTATAAAGATATCTAAAAATTAAATTCCAAACCCCAAGAAAAACTTGGAATTTGGAATTTTTATTTGAATTTTAAGTAAGTTTATTTTTTAATCAAACCTAACTCTACCAAACGTTCGTGTAAGAACTCTCCAGCAGAAATATCTTCAAATTTCTTTGGGTTTTCTTCGTCAATACAATTCTCCAAACAATCCAAACGCATATCGCTTACTGGATGCATGAAAAACGGAATTGAATAACGTGAAGTTCCCCACAATTCTCTCGGCGGATTTACCACTTGGTGAATTGTAGATTTCAATTTATTGTTAGTATGACGAGATAACATATCACCAACATTAATTACTAATTCGTCATCTTCAGCAATGGCATCAATCCATTCGCCATCGTGGTTTTGAACTTGTAACCCTTTACCTTGAGCGCCCATTAATAAGGTAATCAAGTTAATATCTCCATGAGCCGCC
>NZ_CAMLIX010000209.1 GCF_946479975.1 uncultured Flavobacterium sp. | reverse complement strand
CTATCTTAGGTATGGAAGAGTTATCTGAAGAAGATAAACTTTCTGTATCAAGAGCTCGTCGTGTACAACGTTTCTTGTCTCAGCCGTTCCACGTAGCAGAGCAATTTACAGGTATCCCAGGAGTATTAGTTGATATTAAAGATACTATCAAAGGATTTAACATGATTATCGACGGTGAGTTAGATCACCTTCCAGAAGCAGCTTTCAACTTGAAAGGTTCTATTCAAGATGCAATCGAAGCTGGAGAGAAAATGTTAGCTGAAGCATAAATCTAGTTTTCAGTATTCTGTCGCAGTATGCAGTACTGAGACTGTAAACTGAGACTGTAAACTAAAAAAAAATGATTTTAGAAATAGTATCACCAGAAGCAAAATTATTCTCAGGAGAAGTTACTTCGGTTACTTTGCCAGGAGTTGATGGAAGCTTTCAGATTTTAAATCATCACGCGCCAATTGTTTCTATTTTAGAAAAAGGAACAATTAAAGTTGCAGCTCCAAGCTTCAATTTTTCTAAAGAGGCAGCAGATAAATTTACCAGAGTTAATGATCAAACTTATACTTTAGAGATCAACTCAGGAACAATCGAGATGAAAGACAATAAAATAATTGTATTAGTTGACTAAAACAATTTTAGAATAAGTAAAAAGCCAGACAATTTTGTCTGGCTTTTTTTTTGCATGACTTATTTATCAGAAAATTAACAAAATAGCTTAAAAGGCAATAAAAAATTTGTACTATTTTACTGTATATGTATTACGTTTGTGTATGTATTAACATTTAAAAAAAATATTATGAAAAAAGTTTTTTTAGGAATGCTGCTAATTACGTTAGGTTTTGGGACAATGTCTCTAACTACAAGTTCTGGGAATGTTACTAAAGCTTCAATAGAAGCTGCAAGTGTCACAGTTGGTCCAACATTTACTGCGCCTTGGTTGGGTGTTTGTTGTGAATCGCCACTTACTGCTATTGAACGCGATATTGCAAAACGAGGCTACCCTGCTACAACACAATATTCTATTAATAGCACAACCAGTAATACGGTAACTTACACAATTAATTAAAAAAAATAAATATATGAAGAGCCAGATTTTAAAGTCTGGCTTTTTTTATTTTCTTATTTTTGAAGTATTAAAATCTCTTTGTAAAATATTGATACTGTGATAAAAGAACAGTAATCTTTTATCTGTTCGCTTTTTACTATGTATAAGGCGCAATTTATTTATGTCAAATTTTATAAAGAACACTATGAAAAATATATCAAAAGTTGCCGTTCTTGGCGGCGGGGGAAGAACTGGAAAATATCTTGTAAACCAGTTATTAAAAGAAGGATTTGATCTAAAGATTTTAATTAGAAATCCAGAGAATCTCCAAATTAAAGATCCTAAAATAGAAATTATTCAAGGAGATGCACTTGATTTTGAATCTATAAACTTACTCACAAAAGATTGTCAAGCTGTTTTAAGCACGATTGGACAAAGAAAAGATGAACCTCTTGTTGCTAGTCATGTAACTCGACATGTTTTGAAGGCAATGAAAGAATACGATATTAAACGTTATCTTCTGCTTGCTGGACTTAATATTGATACACCGTTTGATAAAAAAAGTCCGAAAACCAAAATGGCTACAGATTGGATGAAAACTAATTTTCCTTTAATTCAAGAAGATCGTCAAAAAGCCTATGATCTTTTAGAAGAAAGTGATGTAAATTGGACTCAAGTCCGGGTTCCTTTTATCGAATTTGTAGATCGTGATTCTCAAATCGCTATTAATTTAGAAGATTGTTTGGGAGATAAAATTACGGCTTTAGAGATTTCAAATTTTATGATTCAAGAAATGATTGCATCCAAATATAGTCGTCAATCACCTTTTATAAGTGAAATTTAATGGTACTATTAAAAACAGCGGATCATAAAAATCCGCTGTTTGTTTTGTTACCATTTCAATTGCGTAATTTTACTTTATGAAAATAGCCAAAAATCTAGAACAGAAAATAGAGCATTCTAAAGAGAACAATTCATTTCGCAAACTGCCGGTCTTTAACAATCAAGTTGATTTTTCGTCGAGTGATTATCTTGGTTTTGCATCATCAGAAACTATTTTTAAAAATACTCACGCCTATTTGTTGGAAAACGAAATGTTTCAAAACGGTGCTTCGGGTTGTAGACTTACTTCTGGAAATCATGCTCTTTATACAATTACAGAAAATTTTTTAGCACAGTTTCATGATGTAGAAACGGCTTTAATTTTTAATTCGGGTTACGATGCCAATATTGATTTTTTTAGCGCTGTACCGCAAGAAAATGATCTCATATTGTATGATGAATTATGCCACGCTTCAATAAAAGATGGAATTGCATTTTCTGCCGCCCAATCTTATAAATTTATTCATAATGATTTTGAAGATTTAGAACAGTTCATCTTGAGATTTTCAAATACAAACATTTACATTGTTACAGAAAGTGTTTTCTCCACAGATGGTGATAGTCCAAATTTGGAAGAATTAATTTTACTTTCAGAAAAGCACAATTGCTATCTAATAATTAATGAAGCACATGCTCTTGGTGTTTTTGGCGAAAAAGGAGAAGGACTTATTCAGCATCTGCAATTGCAAAATAGAGTTTTTGCCAGAATTGTGACTTTTGGAAAAGCTTTAGGATCTCAAGGCGCAGCAATTCTCGGATCGATCCAACTTAGAGAATATCTCATAAATTTTGCAAAAAGTTTTAGTACTACAACAGCTTTGCCTCCACATACTGTTGCCTCGATTTTGATGGCTTATCAGCAATTAGAAATTGAAAATTCGGCAATTCAAAAACTTCGTCAGAACATTGTATTTTTCAATCAGCAGAAAAATTTATTAGGTTTAAAGCCGATGTTTGTTCATAGCAAATCTGCTATACATTCGGCGATTGTGCCAGGTATTGAAAATGTAATGGAATTGTCACATCAACTCCAAAATAAAGGTTTTGATGTTCAAGCGATACTTTCGCCATTCGTTCCGGAAGGTCAGGAACGTCTTCGTTTTTGTATTCACAGCTATAATTCTGAAGAAGAAATTCGCGATGTTTTAAATTTAGTTAGAGATTTTATTTTTTAAGAAGTTCTCTTAAAACGTTTTTGATTAATCTCTTTAAAAAAAAATCAAAATCTTTGTAACGTTTCGATTGTTCGATTACTTACACGTTGTAATCAAATAAACCAAATTATGAAATCACTATTTCAATCTATAACTACTTTATTAATCTTTCTTTTTACCAGCGTTGTTTCGGCGCAGGAACAAGCTCCAAAATTAGAAAATTCACTTCTTTGGGAAGTTTCTGGAGGAAGTTTAAAAAAAACATCTTATCTGTACGGAACAATTCATATGATTTGTTCTAAAGATTATTTTTTATCTGAAAAAGTTAAAAAAGCATTTGACAATGTTGATCAATTATACTTGGAAATCAATTTTACAGATCCGAATGAAATGAGCCAGATGCAGCAATTGGCAATGGGCAAAGAACCGCTCAGCAAAAGATTAAGCCCAGAACAATTGGTAAAATTAGATGCTATTTTAAAAAGTACAACTGGAATGAATGTACAGCAAGTCGACAGCTTTAGTCTCTTGACGGTTTTGAGTTTAATTTCTATCAAAAGCTTTGGCTGTGTAGATTTGAAGTTTTACGAAATGGAGTTTTCAGATTTAGCCAAAAAAAGAAATATTACAATTTCTGGACTTGAAACCGTTAAATCTCAGTTTGAAGTTCTTGAAAATGCGTACTCTAATGATGAAATTATAAAACTTTTAGAAACTTCAACTTCAGAAGAAACAACAGAATTGGTTGATTCTTACAAGAATGAAAATATTGATACAATGTATGCGTTAACAACAGATCCAAAAGTAACAAGTGAGAAAACCAAAAACCAAATTGTGGATGGAAGAAATTTGAACTGGGTAAAAATAATGCCTGAACTAATGAATCAGAAAAGTGTTTTTTTCGCCGTTGGAGCAGGACACTTGGGAGGAGAGAATGGAGTGATTAATTTATTGAGAAAAAAAGGATTTACTGTAAAACCTGTAATGAATTAAATCTGTTTTGGAAGAGAAAGAACAAGAATTTTTAAATCGGATAGAAAGCCATAAAGGAATTTTATATAAAGTTTCGAAGATGTATATGGATAACTATGATGATCAGCAGGATTTGTTTCAGGAGATTGTCTGCCAGCTTTGGAAATCATACGATTCGTTTCGTAATGAGAGTCAGTTTTCGACTTGGATGTATCGAGTTGCCGTAAATACAGCGATTGTCTTTCTTCGGAAAGAAAAAAGAAAAGTCGATAAATATGAAATTGTTTCGGAAAATATCAAAGAAGACGAAAGCGATTCGCATATAAAAGAAAGTCAACTGGATCATTTTTATAAAGCAGTTCAGAAACTTGAAAAAATTGATAAAGCGATTATCTTTTATCAATTAGAAGGTTTTTCACATAAAGAAATTGGTCAGAATCTCGGAATTTCTGAAGGAAATGCCAGAGTGAAATTAAACAGAGCCAAAGAAAAATTAAAAGAAATTATAAAAAATCAAGGATATGGATTTTAACGATATACAAAATGCATGGAATAACGAAAAACCAGAAAACGTTATTCTGCCAAAAAACTTAGAAAAGATTCAGTCGGCAAATACGCCTTTGGATAAAATAAAAAGAAATCTTAGGAGAGAATTTAAATATCAAATTGTCTGCATTGCTATTCTCGGATTCGTTCCATTGATTTATGATTTTCCTGAGAAAATGGATATTCTATTTTACTTACTGTTTAGTTTATATGTCGCTATTTGTGCTTATTATTTGATAAAATTCTATAAGTTTTACACAAGATTAAACACGTTAACACTAAAGACAAAAGACAGTTTGTATGAAACGTATTTTGATATACGACTTAATATGGAACTTTATAAAACTTTCGGTTTTGCTTTAACACCGTTTCTAATTTTATATTTAGTAGGTTTTTCATATTATGCTTTTTCAAAAATACCGGGTTATTTTACAGATGAATTTACTAATTTCCAGTTGATCGGATTATTTTCAATTGTGGTTTTTAGTTTATTTTTTATGGGATTTTATGTAGAATGGTGGGTGCGTCATTTTTACGGCAAATTTGCGAAAGAAATTAAAAAAGTAATTGACGAATTAAAAGAAGAATAAAAAAGAAAACCCATGAATCAAATCGTGGGTTTTCTTTTGAGGTAATAATCTAAAGGAATTAATTAATTATTATTTTTTTTGTCGAAATAAAACCATTTTGTAGGCTTGTTTTTACTAGTAATACTTGACTTGCTACTTGTAAATTTGAAATTTCTAAATTTGTGCTGTCGACTTTCTTTTTGTTGAAAATTTCATGACCTAAAATGTTGTAAATGCTTACTTCATTAATAGCTTCGTTTGAAGAAGAAATAGTAATTATTTTGTTTTTCACAGCAACTAATATTCCGTCTGAAATGGTTTCAACATCATCTATTCCTAATGTCTTGTTTGTGTAACGAATAGCAAAACGATTGTTAAATGTTCCTGCAGCAGTCGTAAAGGTATAATTTTCAAGACGCAGGTTTATTGTTTTTCCAAGTGTTTTGTCTTCTAAAAATACTTCCTGGTCTTCATTAAAGAATCCGTCTGCATGGTCAATAGAAATCGTATAATCACCTTTTGTTGCAATCATATAACCTAATGGCACTACATCGCTTTTTTCAAATGGCAAAGCACGTCCTTGAATAGTTAATTTTTTAGCAGTACCAATACTATAAAAATCAATTGCAGGATTTGATCCCATTGAAATGGCATCAAAATTAGAATCAAGTGCATTGGTTGCTCCCGTTGCATAACCTAAGAGAATCTGTTTGAATGTACTTTCAGTATTTTTTAAATTAATCCAGATACGGTTTTTCTCAATATCAGATTCTGCTGTTTTATAAAACTGGCTGTTAGTGCCAGTACGCTGATTATTATTAAAATGTATTGATGTTGTAGGCGCTTTTACAATAAAGCCTTGAGCTGCTCCAATATTTCCTTGAAAAGCATTTGTTCCACCTGTATTTGTGCCTCCTAAACCGTTATAAACTACAAAATCGTCTGTGTAATAGTAAAATTGATCTGTAGAAGACTTCACCGGAAGGTTTACATGCGCCCAGAAATACAAGGCACCAATGCCAGGATTATCTCTTATAAATGTATCTGCATTTACTGCAGAAGGATATGGATTTCCAATTAAATTCCATTTTCCATCTACGACAGTTACATTGATATCACCATTATTAGGAACTCCAGTAAATCTTCCAAAAAAATCAGTCTTAACAGTAGCATCATAAGATTGAGGCGCTCTAATGCTATAACCTTTGCCAGTTAACATTGGAAATGTTCCATCGTAATTTTCTACCCAGCCCGCAGTTGCCGGATCTAAGATGAAATATTTATCTATCAGCGTATTTGGTGAAAACATCTTCATAGTAAAACCAGGTTTTGTAACTGGCATTGACCAATAAGTAAGATCGTAACGAGATACTTTAGCCTTTCTTTTATAAACGATTTCTCCTGTATTTACGGCATTTGTTGTCTGTACTAAACTTGAACCATCTTCAAAAACCAGTTTTCCATTAGAGATTACTTCGTGAGTAACAGTTAAAGTCACTCCTTCTGGAATTACAACATTTGGATCTGATGCGCCGGTAGGTACATTAATTGTTAATGCACACATGGTAGTATTAGCCGTAAAAGGCTGTCCAACAGCAGAATTTATGATTGCTCTTTTGGTTAATCCTGGAAGTCCAGCTGACCAAGCCGATCCGTTCCATGTAGTTGAAGAATCGTTACCTACTGTAATACTTGCTGTTGCTGGCGAGTTACAGCCACCAACACTTACTCTAAACGTGTATGATCCAGCCACTAAATTGGGCACTGTAAAAGTAGTTCCTGTACCATTGTAAGTAGCAGATGAAGTTCCTGTTTGTTTTATTTCCCAAGTTCCTGAACTTGGAAGATTAGTCAAATCAATGCTTCCAGAGCTTGGACAAGTAACATTATGTACAGCGCTTACGGTAGGCGCAGCTAGTAAAATTGTAGTAGTTGGAATATTATTGTTATAGTCATCACCAGAAATATCGGTAACGGTGTTTAATGATGGGTCTGTTCCAGTTACTGTGGCAGAATTTACAATTTTTCCTGCGGTAACATCGTTAGCGGTGACGGTATAAGTTGCATTTATTGTTGCTGTTGCGCCTACCGCCAAACTAGCAATTGAATTGCTTGAAAATACAATTCCAGGCATAGGGTCTGAAATACTGATATTGGTAATAGGAACTTCTCCAGTATTTTTTATATCAAACTTATAATTTATAACATCTCCAGCTTTTCCGCATGATGATAATGTAGCCTTTTTAATAAGACCTAATTCGGCGAGCTTAAGAGATTTTCTGTTTACAGCTATAAAAGCACAATCTGAACTTCCTGAAAAAACCACAACAAAACGATCTACCTGCGCCGCATTTGTGCTATTAATTCCGAAAAAACTAGTGTCAAAACCTAACATTCTAATATCTCTAGTATCTCCAGGAGTAAAGGCAGGAGCTCCATTGGTAGCTCTAAATAAATCTAAGCTATAAGTTCCAATTACAGGAATAGATCCAAAGTTTACAGCAATTTCATTTCCTACTGTAGCACCAGCAGCATTAACAAATTTAAATACATCTCCTCCTCCAGGTGATGCCACTTGGGTTACTAATATGTCTGGCGTATCATCATTGATTCCAGCTGTGTTTAAATTGTTTGTTCCAATTTTGAATTCTGCTGTTCCACCAGCAATATTGGCAACACCAGTTCCTAAACTTAAACCGTTTGCTCCATCTGTAAGTCTCGAAGCAAGTTCTGCTCCAGATGCACTCGATCCTGCCATAGCCGGAAGTAGTGTTGTTCCTGTTGGAGATCCATCGATCATTGAACCTTGTAAAAAGTAGGTATCTGAAGTATAAGCTAAAGTTTGAATTTTTAAGGCTCTAAAACGCTGTGCATCAAAAGTGACATTATTAGTAGTTAATTTAGCATCGTCTACACCCGTAGAGAATGTTCTTCCTTTCCATTCAAATGCTAATAAATTATTTTCCGTGGTCGGTCTATTATTTACGCCTGTTGCACTGTTTGAAGTCCAATAACCCGGTCCTGTTCCAGTTCTATTCCAATCGGTGTGAATTCTGGTTATCGTATTGACTTGACTTGTAACTTTTAATGATATCAAAAAAAAGAGAATAGTAATTTTTTTTAATGATAAAGAATTGAAATTCGATGGCTTTTTTGTGCTCATGAAGTTTTGTCGGTTAATATTTGTTGATAATGAGGCTTTTTTGGGTATGCTTAATTATAAATATTTATAGTTTTTTAATATGGAAAAATCCGGCATTGATTAGATGCCGTATTGTATTATGATAATGTCATTAATTAAAAATTATTTTTTTTGTGACTGCAGCGCCATTTTCTAAAATAACTTTTACTAATAAAACTTGGTTCCCAGAC